>CAZMPL010000053.1:0-329 GCA_964567805.1 uncultured Pirellulales bacterium
TGTCGTAGGCGTTCTGCTGTAAAAATGCGTTTTTGAATAAATTGCATACTTCAAGAATAAATCTCTGCGAATCCGGTAAAGCGTCAGGTCCGACAAGTTTAACTACCTGCTGGAGTCTTACTTCTTTGTGGAGCAGTTCCATAATTTCGGTTCTGTCCACAAGCCATTCCGGGCCTGCTTTATCAGTCCACCAGGCTTCGAGACCAGACAGATATTCGCTATAACTTTCGAGCCACGAAATAGCTGGATAGTGACGTGCATTCGCGAAATTTCTGTCAAGGGCCCAGAAGCAGCGAATAAATCGCAGCGACATCCACAAGCCAGACAAG
>CAZMPL010000053.1:339-14856 GCA_964567805.1 uncultured Pirellulales bacterium
TCGTTTCGTATGCTGAGTGACAGGTTCTGAGAAGTCACCACCCGGAGGAGATACGGCTCCGATGATTGAAACGGAACCTCTTTCACTATTTAATGTTTCCATCGAGCCTGCACGCTCATAGAATTCAGCAATTCTTGTCGGTAAATATGCAGGGAAGCCTTCTTCTGCGGGCATTTCTTCCATACGCCCCGACAATTCGCGAAGAGCTTCCGCCCATCGTGATGTGGAATCAGCCATAACCGCAACATGATAGCCCTGGTCGCGGAAATATTCGGCCATTGTAATTCCTGTATAAATACTCGCTTCACGAGCGGATACAGGCATGTTCGATGTGTTCGCTATAAGAATCGTACGTTCCATCAAAGAACGGCCGTTGCGCGGATCGATTAGTTTTGGAAATTCGGTAAGTACGTCGGTAATTTCGTTTCCTCTTTCGCCGCAGCCGATGTAAATAATAAGGTCAGCGTCACACCATTTCGCAACTGCCTGCTGTGTCATAGTTTTTCCTGTACCGAATCCACCAGGAATACAAACGGTCGCGCCTTTTGCTATCGGGAAAAGCGTATCAATTACTCTCTGGCCGGTTACAAGAGGAATATCGAGAGGAAGACGCCCTTTTGTCGGACGTTGTTTTCGAATCGGCCATCTGTGCATGAGGAAAAGGTCTTTTTTCTGCGAATCTTCTTTTTCCAATACAGCAATTACTTCCTGTACTGTATAGTCACCTTCTGGAACGATTGAAGTTATAACACCCTTCTCATTCGGCGGCACAAGAATCTTATGTAATACATTTTCAGTTTCCTGTACTGTTCCAAGCACCTTTCCGCCTGAAACTGTGTCACCTGCCTTGATTGAGGGGACAAAATGCCATTTCTTTTCTCTATCCAGACTTGGTACAGAGATTCCTCTTTTGATAAAAATCTCGGAAATTTCCCGAATCTTTTCAAGAGGTCTCTGAATGCCGTCATAAATTGTTCCGACCATACCGGGACCGAGCTCGACTGAAAGCTGCATTCCGGCACCATACACAGGGGCATAAGGAGCGATTCCTGTCGTATCTTCATATACCTGAACAACGGCACTGTCCTGCTCGAGTTTAATAAGCTCACCGATAAGATGTTCGTTACCAACCCAAACCAACTCAAACATTTCTGCATCGGTGATTCCCATCACTTCGATAACAGGTCCGTTGATTCGTTTTACTTGTCCAATTATCCTGTCATTCATTATTAATCTTTTCGTTTATCTGTAAATAAAGCATTATATATTGCCATTCTTATTTCGCGTTCTTTACGCAGCATTCGTGTTTTAATCTGGTTATTAAAAGCCATATTCCCATTTTCAGAAGTAAGAACAACTCCCTGAAAATTCATAGGAGATTCTTTCGATAGTTTTAACGAAACCTGCTTGCCTGTTTTCTGATTAACCGTTTGTACAACTTCAGCAATCATTGATTCGCTAATTAAAGGCAATTCCTTTTCAGAAGCATTAATCACTGCCGCCGGTACATCCAAACCAATCGCGGCTTCGATAATCCAATTCTTAAGAATCGTTTTGTAATTATCATTACCAATCATCGAGCTGAATTTACTTTCGACTTTCTTTTGAATATTTTTCATCACCTCATTACGAATATTCAAAGAAAGTCTCTGGAGTTCAAGACGGAGGCTTGACATAACCTTCTTTTTAACCTGCTCCGCCTGTTCAAAAGCAGAAGTCTCAGCTTCCTTAATTATGGATTCGACTTTTTTCGCGTTATATTTTATCTTTTCATCAGTCTGCTTCTGAGCTTCTTCGACAATTTGCTGCTCTTCTGATAAAGCATCCGTTTCAATGCCGGAAATAATTGCGGCACCGTCAGGTGTATCGTTCGTTTGTACTTTTTTCTGTGATTTTGCCACTTTAAAGCCTTCTTATAACCTTATACTATAATTTTATGCCTATGGCAGTATTCACCATTTCTTTAATGCTGGGTCTGTCCTGTTTCGGGCCGTTCCTGTCTGGTATCTCAATAACCAGCGGGAAATTAGACGTCAGCAAATACTTATTTATAATCGGGCGAATCATATCTGCGATTCGTTCGGTAATAATAATTATGCCGGTATCTTTGTCTTCAAGAGTTGCCGCAAAAGCATGCTGAGCTTCTTCTGCATTGGTTACAACTTTTCCTGAGACACCTAAAATACCGAAACCGATAATCGCGTCTTCATCGCCTAAAATCGAATACTTCATTTTTCTCTACACTTTTAAGATAATTAAAATTGCGATAACCATACCAAATACGGCTATACCTTCACCAAGAGCAACAAAAATCATTGCCTGACCAGCAACCTGAGGTTTCTCTGCGATAGCCCCCATAGCGGCGGCACCAACGTGAGAAATTGCAAATCCAGCACCTAAGGCTCCAAGACCGAAAGCAACAGCCGCAGCAATAAATGCAAATTTCATTTCTTCTGCTTTTGTTACCTGAAGATTAACCTCAGCTTGACTAAGTTTCGAAGCATTGGGGTCTGCAGGTTTAGCAGGAGCTGTTACATCTGAGCCTTGTCCAGCTAAAACATCTACAGAAAATACAGTAATAACAATTACTGCTACCGCAAGAACCATAGCAAAACTTTGTACAATACGCACTTTAATGTTATTTTTCGGATCGTTCACGATATTCCTTCCTTTCATAAATATTAATCACTATTTAAAGATATTGGTGTATATATTTTTCCAGAACCCTGGAAAAACTTAGTAAAGAATTCATAATAATTGAGCCTCAAGGCCTGCACTCCGGCAGAGAGACCTTCAAGGCAGATTACAAGTATATTTCCAAGAATTAATATAATAATAGCCCCCCATCCGGGAGCCAGTTCAGCCATTGAGAAAAAAGCTATCATCAAACTGACATGAGCAATACCAAGACCTGCGACTCGAATAAATGAAAGAGTATTGGCAAGATAACTGCTGAAAATTTCGAGAAGCTCTACGGCCCATTGCATTAGCCAGTTCAGAATTACAAATGGATTAAATGATTTTCCTTCATGCCCGAGTTCGGAAGAATTCTTATGAGAAAAATAATGATAAGGTTCCTTAAAAAACAACAAACACAAAGGCAATCCTACCAATAAAAATATTTGATTTCCGGATATGGTTTTTCCGGGAGAACTATTAAATAAGGAAAATGCAAGGTATATTCCCCCTGCATAAGTCCATCCGCCAAGGATACCTGCTTTATCAAATATAATATCCGCCCATCTATGCGTACGGAACAAATTAATCCAGTTAAATATCAAACCGATAAATATTACCGTCATGCCAAAGTATAAAGCAAGTGCCATAATATCTAAAACGGAACTGATATGGGCATCTGCCCGAGCGTGACCTGTAACGACACCGTGATAGTCGAACCATAGTGCCGGGAAAAATGGTTTGCCGAAATATGAACCGAAAAGAATCCCGAAAAGAATCGATGATACGCCGCACCAGACAATAAGCCATGACAATTTGAAATAACCAATTTTCTCGGGAATATTTCTGAATGATTTCATTCCAAGCAAACCAGCAAGAACAAGAATGCACCCCTGCCCTGCGTCTGCGAACATCAAGCCGAACATCGCGAGATACAAAGGCATAACAAAAGGAGTCGGGTCAATTGTCTTATATTGAGGAATACCGAAATTACTTACAAGCATCTCGAACGGCGCAAGTGATTTTGGATTATGAAATTGTACAGGTACCTCATTGTCGGCGATTTCCCTGCCGTCCGGATGACGCCATTCCAGGTAACATCTGTCACCGCAGGCTTTCCTGATTTTTTCAACGAGTTTTTCTTTTTTAGATTCCGGCAGCCAACCTGTAAAAATAACTGTTCTGGACGAAGATTTGTAATTCATTTGAATTTTATATAACAACTCAGTTACCCTGAGATTTATCCAGATATTAACAAGCTCTTTTTCCTGATTCATTACTAAATCATTTACCCTTTTTTCGAGCTTTTTCTGTTCTTCTGTTAATTTGCCAAGTTTTTCTGAAATCTCCTTGAAAACATCTTCCTTTACAGATTTCAACTCGTTCGGCAATTCGATATTTGTCCAGTTCAACTGATTGAGAATTTTATCTATCTGCTCACCATCACGTTTCATTGAAATGAGAAGGTAATGAGCTAGCTCGTTCTGCGCGCCAAGCGATACAGCAAGAGAAGGATAATTTCTCAGGCTTGTTTCAAACTTTGCGGCGTTCGCAACCGGCATTCTTCCGGTTTGAACCTGAAGGAAAGAATGTCTTGTTTTAAACGGAACATCAGACAATCCCAGTCCATATAAATCTACCTGCCGCTTTATATCTTCGAGTTTAAGCACTTCCTGCTGAATTGCTCTTTGGCGTTCCCTGATACTCTCCCGCTCTCCATCAATTTTATCAAGAAGCTTCTTTTCTTTCTCAATGGCAACCGTTTCACGGGCAGTCAGGTCAGTTTCCTCCGGTGCTTTGGGAACAATACCAACTGTATGCAAAAGCCCTTCGATACGTTCTCTGAGATTTGAAACTTCACTAACTGGAATATCGGCGCTTACCGCGGATAACTTTTTTATTTCCTGATTATCAAGTTCTCCGATGTTAGCAAACTGAACAACACCTTCGCTTAAAAGCATTTCGCTTACACGCTCGGAATCTCTGCCAAGCACGACCGCAAACAGTTGTATCATCTCAGTTGTGAACATCATAATATACTTTCAATCCGCTGCACCGACATATTATATTGTTTGGCATTAAGGATTGTCCTTATTTTTTTCAGTTCATTTCTTTTAAGAATAAAATACGCCAAAATAATCCCTATCGTGAAAGGATAACCCGCACGAATCTTTTTTACCTCCTGTTTCATGATTTCTTCCAGTATCCTATGAATAAGAAGCAGCCTGGAATGACTGTCTCCAGTCTGAGAAGATAAAAGAGCTGTTAATCCGGGATACCTTCCTTTTACGAAATCCTGCAAAACCGCTGATAAATTCTGTGCCTTATATAGCTCGCTGACTAAAGCCGGATTAAGATTATAACCTCCCGGAATTAACATTGAAAGAACGGCTTCCTGAGGCATATCATAAAAATTCTTTAATCTTATGAGCCAGTCAATATTTCTTAAATCTATTTCTACGCCGCTCAGCCTTGTTATGATTTCACGATCCTCGGAAGCAAGCTTTGTAATTGATTTCATTAAATTCTCATAATAGAAATGGTCAAATGCCACTTCCAATCTAAACAGAGAACCTTCCGAAACAACGGTTTCGCTGTATTTTTTTATAATTGATTCATATGGTGTTCCGATACAGACGCCAGCTATTTCATCGAATTTGTTCGCGTTAACAATTATATCTATCGGAATCTCATTAATGATTGGTTCGTATAATATGTAATGAATATTCGGGTCAGCGGGATTATTTCTGATTTTCCTGTCGAAAAAGATACGAATAGCATTCTTAAGATTTTCAATTTCGAACTGGTATAATAACGCGTTTATAAACGGGATAGTATCTGTATGAACATATCGCTTTAGTTCTATGTATAGCGCGATTTCTTTTTCAAGAAGTTCAAGCTCCCCTTTTTTCAAATCGCCGGTAGAAGAATAAATTTCCTGAAGCTGGGCAAAATCCGTATCACGCAAAATATTCAAAGCCGCATCGAGAGAGGGAGCCTTCACAAGCTTATCAAATGTCTCATCGGACAGAATTTTACTTATCTTGCCCCTAAGCTTAGCGTTAATAAAAGCATATTTTGCTACTGCACTTACCATTTTTTCTTAACTTCTGTATCGAATTATTCCAGGAAATCATCCCCTGGGGATGAATCAATTACTATTTTTTCTCATCTTCTGTGCTAATTATAATGTTGCAGATATTTTCTACAAGGTTATTGAAAACATTCTCGTTTCCAAGAAGCGAATCTTTTTCCTTTTCAGCCTGTTTGAGTTTTTCAAGTCTGATAATTTCTGCTTCCTTCTGTGCTTTTTCAACAGAATTACGAATAATCTCTTTAGCCTGCTGTTTTGCTTCAGCTATTTTCTCTAAATTATCTTTCTCAGCGGCCTGCTTTATTTCTAAAGCTTTCTGGCGTGCTTTCTGAATGATTTCATTAGCTTTCTTTTCAGCTTCAAATACTTCTTCTATAATCTGTTTCATTTTTTATGCCCATTTTATTAGTACATAGTTACAAATTAGTACTCAGTACTGAGAACTCTGAACTATGAACAAACTAAGAACTCAGAACGAATTCATTAAGTGTAGTATGCTGTATTCTGCTCTGGATTGATTCTTATTCAGAACGCAGTATATGTATCCTTTAGGGAAACAAAATTTGGAAAATTCAAAATATGTCTAAGATTAAAGGCTATTTTTTCTGTAAGTAAACAAAAAAATCTCTTAAAATACAATTTTTTTACAGAAACATGATATAGGATAGTTCGGCAAAAACGTTATTTTGAGAAAAATTTTATGGCTTATCGCAGAATAAAAGGCATTCCTGGATTGGTATTTACGCCGGATTCAGGCAATTCTGATAAAAAACATAATTGTAAAGATTGCTTCTTTTGCCAGTGGTGCAGTGACAGCCGCTGCAAAACCTGCCTGAAAAACAAAAAATGTAAAAAAAATCGAAATAAATGATTCCTTCGGAAAAAAAGTAAATGGTTGAGCTCCCTTGGAGTCCCAAGGGGACCTGGCCATCTCCCTGGGAGCCCATGGGGCCCAAGGGGAGATTAGTGAATTATGATTTGTAGGCCCCATGGGCTCCTTGTGGAGGTGTGCTGTACACACCATTTTAAAATCGGTGTGCACAGCACACCCTACAAAGAAAGGGGAATTTATGGCAAGTGAAGCGCAAATCCACTATGCGCTGCTCAACTGGTCTTCGAGAAGCGAAAGCATGGGATAAGCATCGTTGTAATGTTTGTTTATAAATTCTGAGTTGCGTTTTGCGTAAAGAGTTTCGGCGACTTTATCCGCGATAGGCATTAACATTTGTTCATGTCTGCACAAAACAGGTGAAACTGTTTCAATGCTTCCGGTTGTTTGCCAGTTCAAACATGCGCACGTATGGAAACATCGTTTTTCAAGTGCGCATTTCGAGCAGTTTTCCGTTGGCTTCGTAGCGGCTTTGCGTATCCTCGTCCATGCTTCGGAATTAATTCCATTCTCAACATCTCCGATACACCACTGGCTTTGTCCCCCTGCTTTCGTAAACTGGACACATGGGTAGAGATAACCTTCCGGGTCAACCGATAGCTGCCGCATTCCAAGGTCACACCGCAAACAGTGAGATTCAGACTCGTTGATATGAAGTGAAATTTTTACCTCGAACGGACTCAAATAAAATTTCCTGCCCATTTCTGTCCATTTAATATAGAGCTTCGAAAGTTTTTTATATTGCTGCTCAAGAATCGCGAAAGATTCTTCGTCCCATTGTCCGGCGTAGTTCAGTGACACAATTATATAACGTGCGCCTTCATCGAGAAGAAAACTCACGGATTCACAAAGATACTGAGCCGTATCAGGATTGACAACCTTCAAAATACTCGAATAAGGACGGGCATCGAGCAGCAATCTCAACTTCGGCAATAGTAAATCAGAGGTCAATCTTCCATCTGCGGTTTTTCTGTGCATATCCTGAACTTTATTTATACCATCGAAACTCATCGCAATGAGCATTTCCTCCCGACATGCGTATTCCAGAAATGCCTCGTCTAATAATAAGCCGTTGGTGGTAATTTTGAAATGAAACATTCCTTCTTTATTTTTCTGGAGATTGCGGCCGAATTCGACTAACTCATAAATCCTGTCCTTCGTTAATAGCGGCTCACCTCCGAAAAAGACCACACCACACGAACCCATATTCCTTTTTACGCCGAGCCTCATAGCTCTCTGCCCTGTCTCAAGTGACATAATTTTGGAAGATTCAGGAGCCGCATAGCAATAATCGCATCGAAGATTGCAGTTTCGCGTCAAATGAAGCGTCAAATGCATTACTTAATAACCCCCTGCTCCTTGAGCCATTGTGCAAAATCTTGAACCTGATTACGTAGAAGTTCTTTTGCTGATTCAAGAGATTCTGTCTGAGATTTTTCTATTTGCTTCGTATAAGAATCTATGTCATCTGTGCCTGATGCCATCAAGCTAAACATTTTTAGTGGGTCATAAAAAACACCATAAACACCTTGTTTTACATTTGATTGTATTTTATTGCGAACCTCTTTCGCAATTTCCATGGTATTATAATTTTGTACACTCGAAAGAATTGCTTCAAATTCCAATTTTGAATTATCTTCTCTGGATATATACTCTATGTTAATGTTTCTCTTCGTATCCTGTAAATCTACTTCGAGAGATTCTGATTTTTTTTCTTCTTTAACTATTCCCTTTTCTCGATCATACCTGACTTCAACAGGGCTGATTTGTATTTCACTTAATTGAATTTTTTCTCGATCAAATTCAATTCCGTGCTTGGCAAATTCCTCTTTAATAACAATCAATGCTTCCTCTTCTGAAATAAATGCAGGAGGAGCGATCACTTCACAACCTATGGCTCCGCGACCTTCGCCGTGCTCGAAAATTGGCGATACAAGAGCCGCTACTTTTGCAGTAGATACACTATTTATCTGGCTTGCATTTTGATTTTGATTTGGTGAAGCTACTATATCCTGAGTTGAAGTTGTATTTGTGTCATTTTTTTTATCACAGCCAGAAAGAGAAAGACCTGCAATAAGCATCCCTGAAATTCCAAGGTCATAGAGCTTTTGCCAACGATTATAGACACTTTTTCGCAGCAAAGACGGCTGGGCATGTACCTGTTCCTTTTGTGGATAATCCGGAACTTTGTATTCCCTTAACGCTTTTGATTCCATAATATTCTCCCTTTAAAACAAAAGTCATTTTTGTTTTATTGTTTACCAAATAATCCCCTGTTCTTTAAGCCATTGTGCAAAATCATTAACCTGTTCACGTAAAAGATTTACTGATTCTTCATTGGGTTTTCCTGATATTAGTTCTCCCTGTTCATTATACATAGGCATAGGATCATAAAAAACCCCAAATATACCTTCTTTTGCATCCGCTTGAATTTTATTACGAACCTGTTGAGCCACTTTCTTTATATAGTAACTGTAAATCGATGAATTACTTTTTGCTCCACCTAATTTGTTATATTCTTCCCGAGAAATGTATTCAATATGAATTTCTTTTTCAGAATCCTGAATATCAATTTCAAGCGGTGCAGATTTTTCTTTTTCAACTTCGATTTTGATACCTTTTGCTTTACTTAACGATTCCAGCAATTCTTTAATCTGTTCTTCAGTCATAAAATCATAAATTTCATCTTTACCTTCCGATATAGTAACTTCATTAACTACAACTTTCTTTTTATTCAAATCTATTCCATATTTTGCAAGCTCTTCTTTTATAACAATAAGAGCTTCATATTCTGAAAGAAATACAGGAGGTGTCATTACCATACAACCAGTTGCACCGCGTCCTTCGCCATGATCGAAAATTGGCGCTACAAGAGCCGCTAATTGTGCAGAAGAAACAGTATTGTTTTGTCTTGAGTTCGGATCCTGATTTGGAGCAGCATTAATTCCCTGAGATGAATTCGTATTTGTTTCAGGTTTCTTATCACAACCTGATAGCGAAAGTCCTGTAACCAACATCCCGGAGATACCAAGGTCATAGAGTTTTTGCCAGCGTCTTTCTACACTCTTGCGCAACAAAGACGGCTGGGCCTGTACCTGTTCCTTTTGTGGGTAATCCGGAACTTTATATTCTTTTAGCGCTTTTGATTCCATAATATTCTCCACTCAGAAATTGAATTTAATTTTAATTAAATCACACCTTCCTCTTTTAACCATTGTGCGAAATCGCTTACCTGATTTCTTAATAACTCTTTTGCATATTTAATATTCTCTTGATGTGCTTCTTCTATTTTTTCCTTAGTCCTACTCATTACTTCTTCCGGAGATTGACCATTCAAAGGATTTTTTGGAGCGGGATCATAAAAAACACCATAAATACCTTTCTCTTTATTGGATTGTATTTGCTTGCGGAAATGAACAGCAGCTTTCCTCGTATCATATTTTAGGAAATGATACCAGCCTTCTTTTGTTCCTCCCAATTGCTCACAATCGCTCATAGAAACAAATTCAATATTAATTTGCTTTTCCGAATCCTGAGAATCAATTTCAAGCGGGAAAGGTTTCTTTTTTCCCATTCCCAACATTTCCAGAACTCCATATCCAATAGGTTTCACATTCGCATTATCAAATACAACTTTTTCCTTATCCAAATCGATTCCATTCTTTATAAGCTCTTCTTTAATTACTAAAAGAGCTTCTTCTTCAGAAAGAAATGCCGGAGGAGCAATTGCGACACATCCTATTGAGCCCCGTCCTTCACCATGATTAAAAACCGGAGCGACAATAGTTTTGATTTGTTTTACAGTTTTTGTTCGATTAATTGATTTATTTGAATCATGAATGTTTTCAATTTGAGATGATTCAGGAGAATTGCTCTTTGTTTTATGATTTTCTTCACAACCCGAAAGAGAAAGACCCGCGACAAGCATTCCGGAGATTCCAAAATCGAATAACCTGTGCCAGCGAGTATCCAGGCTTTTCCGCAATAAAGACGGCTGCATTTCAACATCCTCTTTCCTTGGATAATCCGGAACTTTATATTCCTTCAACGCTTTTGATTCCATAATAAACTCCCATCAATAACTTTATTATGTTATCTGCTCACATTTATTTACTTATATATCAAACCGAGTTGAATTTCAAACTTTTTTATAATATTTTTACTAATAGCGATACAGGATTTTCCTTATATCACGGCGAATATTTATCAGTTTACAATATACAAGAATCTCCTATAATAGCTTTTTTGAAGTGAAGAGCATAAGTCGTGTTTGCACTGCCTGCTTTATGGCAGTACGATTAAAAATTAATTAAATTTTAACAAAAATTTCAGTTGACAATTAGGAGTTACTACTATATAGTACTAATTATGATTAGAGAAAATTATCCAACTGAAAATTCTGGACTGGACGAAAAAATCGACTGGTTCATCGGCAAATGCAGAGAAACGGGACTGAAAGTCACGCCGCAGAGATTGGCGATATACCGCCAGTTGATACAGACTGATGAGCACCCTTCCGCCGAGATGATGTACAGTAAAATCAGGCAGGATTTTCCCGGTATATCACTCGATACAGTCAATAGAACATTGATGACTTTATATGAAATGGGTGCGGCCAATATTGTCGAAGGCTCAGGTGACTCAAGACGCTATGATGCGGGTATGGATGAGCATCAGCATTTCAAGTGTATAAAATGTAAACGGATAATTGATTTTCATCATGAACCTTTTGACGATATCAAGCTTCCGCCGACTATTAATAAAAAATTTAAAATTCTAAAGAAGACTGTATATCTCGAAGGTATATGTGACAGGTGTTTAGAAGAAGATAAATAGTTCCAAATTAGTTCCGAGTACTCAGTACTCAGTACGAATTAGAACTCAGAATGAATTCGGAAAGAAAGAGAGGTACATTTATGGACTTAAAGGGAAGTCAAACAGAAAAGAACTTATTGGCAGCATTTGCGGGCGAATCCCAGGCAAGAAATCGCTACTCATTTTTTGCAAGCCAGGCAAAGAAGGAAGGATACGAGCAAATAGCGGCTATATTCGAAGAAACAGCAAACCAGGAAAAAGAGCACGCAAAACGCGAGTTCAAATTCTTACAGGGCGGCGAAGTGGAAATCACGGCAGCTTTCCCGGCCGGAAAGATTGGCACAACACTTGAAAACCTGAAAGATGCCGCCGCCGGTGAAGATCACGAAACATCTCACATGTACCCGGACTTCGCAGCAGTTGCCGAAAAGGAAGGATTTAAGGAAGTTGCGGCGGTATTCAGAAGTATCGGAACTGTGGAAAAACGTCATAAATTACGTTATCTTGCGTTAGCTAAAAATATCGAAGATGGCGTCGTATTCAAACGAAGCAAACCTGTAAGATGGGTGTGCCGAAACTGCGGCTATGTTCATGAAGGAACTGAAGCACCAAAAACTTGCCCGGCTTGCGCACATCCACAGGCTTACTATGAAATTGAAGCTTCAAATTTCTAATTTTAATATTTCACCGCAGAGTACGCTGAGAACGCAGAAGTGCTTGCAATATAACGATGAGCTGTTGCGTTATAACGCAACCTACAATAACTTATAACTTTAGCTCACGTTTACCTTTTTATTTCTCTGCGTACCCAGCGTTCTCTGCGGTTAATAAATCGTTCGGGCTAAAAATGGAATTAACAGTTTAAAAAATTAACATGGACAAAACTTAATACTTTACTAAACTATTGCTACTCTGTCCCCTGGGGACTACGAAGCACGAGTTACAAAAGAATATTCAGGTTTTCCCAAACGGCTCATGGAAGTTTGGGGAAACCTTTCAAAAGGAGTAAAAATATGGAAGAGAAAAAATCTGTAACGATGAAGGGCAATCCACTGTCTTTATCGGGAAAAACATTAAAAGTCGGTGACAAAGCACCGGATTTCAAAGTCATTGCGAACGACCTTTCAGAAGTCACCCTTTCGTCATTTAAAGGAAAGGTATGCCTGATTGCGACTGTACCATCACTGGACACAAGCGTTTGCGACCTTGAGACAAGAAAATTCAATGAAAAAGCAACACAACTTGATGATAACACAGTAGTATTAACAATTAGTATGGATTTGCCATTCGCGCAATCAAGATGGTGCGGTGCAGCCGGAGTTAAAAATGTTAAGACACTTTCCGATTACCGTTTTGCTGATTTCGGAAATAAATACGGCGTTCTAATAACAGATTTGCGTCTGCTCGCGAGAACTGTATTTATCGTAGATGCAAAAGGCATAATCAGGTATATTCAAATCGTTGACGAATTGACAAGTGAACCGGACTATAATGCGGCTCTTAATGCTTTGAAAGGTTTATAGGGATGAGATATTTTAAGAAAGATATTCATGAAGTTGGAGCGATAGACTGGGACGCGAAACTTTTCGACAGGTTAATTCCCCTGCCGGACGGAACAAGCTACAATTCTTACCTTATTAAAGGTTCGGAGAAAACAGCTTTAATCGACACAGTTGATCCCAGTAAAACACAGGTGCTTTTGGATAATCTCCTGCAGAGCGGCGTCGATAAAGTCGATTATGTAATCAGTCACCATGCAGAGCAGGACCATTCGGGGAGTATTCCTGATATTTTATTGATGTATCCGCAAGCAAAAGTTGTAACCAATCCCAAGTGCAAACAGATGCTTATTGAGTTACTTGAGATTAACGAGGACAAGTTTATTACCGTCGAAGACGGAGAAACACTGTCACTCGGCAGCAAGACTTTGCAATTTATTTATACGCCGTGGGTACACTGGCCGGAAACCATGTCAACTTATCTCAAAGAAGATAAAATCCTTTTCTCATGCGATTTCTTCGGCTCACATTTAGCCGCGAGTAATCTTTTTGTTGACACCGAGGCCATTGTCTATGAATCAGCGAAGCGATACTATGCTGAAATTATGATGCCGTTCAGAAAGCAGGTGAAACAAAATATTGAAAAGCTTAACGGCCTTCAAATCGATACGATTGCACCAAGTCACGGGCCAGTGCATAATAAACCGGAATTCATTATCAATGCATACAAAGACTGGGCTTCCGATTCAGTTAAAAACCAGGTTGTAATTGCTTATGTTTCAATGCACGGCAGTACCGCGGCTATGGTTTCACACTTTGTAAATGCCTTGATACAGCGAGGAATTGAAGTCAAACAATTCGAGCTTTCTACAGTAGATATTGGAAAACTTGCCATGTCGCTGGTTGATGCCGCAACAGTGGTAATTGGAACTCCAACCGTTTTGATGGGAGCACATCCTTGTGCTGCTTATGCCGCGTTTTTAGCAAATGCTCTGAAGCCGAAAACAAAATTCGCTTCTATTATCGGTTCATTCGGCTGGGGCGGAAAAACGGTCGAGCAATTGGCATCGATGATACCGAATCTCAAGGCTGAAATTTTAGAGCCTGTAATCATTAAAGGATATCCGAAAGACAGTGACTTCGAGTCAATCGACAAACTCGCGGACAGTATTTTAACAAAACACAAAGAACTAAACATTATAAATTAATATTTAAGGGGAAAATTATGGCTGAAAAACTACAGGTTTACAAATGTAATTTATGTGGAAATATAGTAGAAGTTCTTCACGGCGGAGACGGCGAGCTCGTTTGCTGCGGCAAACCTATGCAGCTTATGAAAGAAAACACGACAGACGCCGCAAAGGAAAAACATGTTCCTGTAATTGAAAAAGTCGAAGGCGGCTTCAAGGTTATAGTAGGCAGTGTCGCTCATCCGATGGAAGAAAAACACTATATCGAATGGATTGAGCTTATAGCTGATGGAAAAGCATACAGACAATTCCTGAAACCGGGTGACAAACCCGAAGCCGTTTTCAATGTCAAAG
>CAZMPL010000054.1:0-14827 GCA_964567805.1 uncultured Pirellulales bacterium
CCACTTTTAAAAATGGTGTGCACAGCACACCCTACATTCTAATCGGCGATTCAACCAAAGCGGCCGCAATTCTTGCGCAAGCGGCTAAAGGTAATCCCTCTTCCAAACTTATAAATCTCGCAGTGACCGGCACGAACGGCAAAACTACGGTTACATATCTCGTGCGTTCATGTGTCAGGCAGGCGGGAGAAAAATGCGGCCTGATAGGAACTGTTATCTACGACGATTGCTCCCCGCTTACTACGCCCGACTCTTTAACTATTGCCGAAAAACAGGCTGAGATGATTAAAAACGGCGCAAAATACATGATTACCGAAGCAAGTTCTCATGCGCTTTCACAGAATCGTCTGGCGTGTATAGATTTCAAGGCGGCCGCGTTTACGAACCTTACCGGCGACCATCTTGACTATCACATTACGAAAGAAAACTATCTCGAAGCGAAAACGAAACTTTTCTCTTCGCTTGCTCCTGATTCATTTGCAGTCCTGAACGCGGAATCACCTGAATCGGAATACATCGCTAAAAATACAAAAGCAAAAATCATCTGGTACAGTGTCATGGGCTTCCAGCCCATGAATGCATGGCCAGGATGGCCATGCCACAAAACCGACCTTGCCCTGAAACGTTCAGGTACAGGGCTTTTCGCAAAAATTAAATCAATGGATGTAAGCGGAACAGTTTACAGCTTGAACTACATGGGACAATCGGCGATTGTGAAAACCCCGCTAATCGGCATGTATAATATAAGCAATCATTTAGCCGCTGCGGGTTTGTGTCTTGGCGCAGGATTGGATTTGGAAACTATCGCCGCGGGTTTATCAGAACTTAATTTGATTCCGGGAAGACTTGAGAAAGTGGATTGGGATGGAAACTTTACAGTTTTAATTGATTACGCACACACAGACGATGCGTTGAAAAATGTTCTTTCAATATTAAAACCTTTATGCATTGGCAAGCTGCGTGTTATTTTCGGCTGCGGCGGAGACAGGGACAAAACAAAACGTCCCCGTATGGCTCATGTCGTGGAACAATTCGCAGATTTTATAACAGTTACGAGCGACAATCCCAGAACAGAAGAGCCGCAGTCAATTATAAATGACATTGTGGTTGGTTTCGAAAATCCGAAATCGAAAAATATTTCTGTAATATCAGACAGAAAACAAGCAATTGAAACAACATTACAAGCCGCTGGCAAAGACGACATTATCCTTATCGCCGGCAAAGGACATGAAGATTACCAAATCATCGGAAAAACCAAATACCACTTCTCCGACAAAGAAATCGCACTTGATTTCCTTAAACAAATATAATTCCAATAATTGAGGTTATTCATAACTTCTATTTTAAGATTTTCTGAATTTTTTCGATATTTTTGTAACAATTTTATTTTTTATACGTCTATCTATTAGAAATCTAAGTTGGAATTAGTATCAGTGCACTTGATGACAAAATAAAAGAGAGTTAAAATGGGCAAAAACAAACTATTATGGCGCAAATACCAGCTCGCGGCTGTTATTATACTGTTTTTGATAACCGCCTCTTGGGTTTTTATTTTGTTAACACAGGAAAGAAAACCAGACCCTGCCAGTGAGAAAATAATTCGTAAAGCGGCCGCAGGGCAACTTAATAAAGATCCCAACGAATTGACTGATGAAGACTTCGCAAAGATAACACAATTAAACATAGATCCAATCCTTCTCATAGATGTCTTAATAATTGAAAATTCTGAGATTAAATCAGTGTACCTTTCAAACGTCAATTTGCTTGAGAAATTTGTTAATCTTCAGGAACTTGAATTTACCTATGTATTATATCCTCAAGAAAGAATTCCGAAATGGATGAAGTTTTTAGCACGTTACGGCGTTATCGACCTGAGCGATAGATTTTACATAGACTTAAAACCTCTTGAGAATCTGACAAATCTTACTAAGATAGGTTTTTATTCTTCAAATATTAAAAATATTGAGCCGCTTGCAAAATTGAGCAAACTTGAAACTCTCTCTCTGATGGCAACACAGGTTTGTGAACTTGAACCTCTGAAAGAACTCAAAAATCTTAAAAAGCTCAATATATCGAGTTGCCCAAATATAACTGATGAGCAGATAGAAGATTTGCAAAAGGCTTCGCCGAACCTTGAAATTAAGAGGTGAATTGTGAGTGTGAATTATGTTAGAGAAATATACTCTAACTGATATAGTGACATATTATAGAGTAATAGTTTTTCTTCAATATAGTGTTACTTTATGATACAGAAAGTTCTCTTGTGTCACTGACGAATCTCAGTAACATGGCGATCTTGCTTTTGACTCGTACTTTTCGGTAAATGTTTCGCGTGTGAGTTTTCACTGTGCCGGTTTTTATGCGAAGGGTTTTTGCTATATTACAGCTTCTCAGGCCCTGGCAAATCATCTCGGCAATCTCTCTTTCGCGAGGAGTCAGGTTATAGCGGTTCTGTACAAACGACCATTGCCTGCCGTCAAGCAGTAAAGGATTAGTTCGCTGCTCGCTCTGAACTTCTGTATTAATATTTCCAGCTTGTGATTCAGGTAACTGCATCATCTAAATCTCCTCCTGTAGCTGTTTTAATAAACTCTGTGCTTCAGCAATCTCTTTAGCCGTCAAGCCGCCAAGTTGTTCTTTCGAATTAACAACATCTTTTAAATATCCAATCGCTTTTTCATTATTCTTCAAACCAACATAAGCTTTCGCTAAATGAAAACGCGACGCGACAAATTGTGGTGACGATTCAGGGTACAATGAAATACACCTGCTGAAATCCTGTACGGCTTCCTGGAATTTGCCCAATCTATAGTAAATCATGCCGCGTGTATCGACGAGATCGATATAATCTGGAACCTGCTTCAAACCCTTTTGTGCAAGTTCGAGCGCCTGCTGCGGCTGGCCCTGATTTTCACATAGTATCCAGGCAAGATTATTTATAGCTACTACATTTCCAGGCTCGATATCGAGAAGTTTTCTATACAAATCCGCCGCTTCGTCGGAACGGCCGGTCATACCCAAAAGAACAGCTAATGAATATAATGATTGAGTATCTTTAGGATTATTCTTAACTATCGCACGCAATATTTCCTCGGCGACTTTTTTCGCATCATCGGATTCATTAGAAATCAGGTTCCCTGCAATGGTACTCAAAACACGATTACCTTCAGGGTGCTGTTGATACCAATTAAGCGCTTTCTCCTGAAGCTCAGTCCAGAGTTTGGCATCTCTCAACAAATATACCTGCGCCAATAATGGGGCCGGGTCTTCTGGAACTTCTGACATAAGTGAATTCAGTTTCGCGAGAGCTTCTTCCCTGCTGCCTGCTTTATACATCGCTGCCGCGAGTGTAATATTATATGCTCTTTTATTTGATTCATTACATTTAGTAAGAATATTCTGAAGTAAACTTACAGATTTGGCAGGTTCATTCGTATTGACATAAGTATTGGCAAGGAACGAAACGGCTTCGGTGTTATTCGGATTCAAATCGCAAAGAACTTTAAGAGTAGGAACAGCAAGGACAGGTGACCTTACAGCTTCTGTGCGGGCTTTCAAAAACAATAAATCCTCATCGTTAGGTTTATATGCAAGTCCGCGTGAAGCATAATCCATAGCAGTTCCAGCTTGTTCCATCTTCATCGCAATTTCACCGAGAAGCAGCCATGCCTTGCTGTATTCGGGATTATCCTGAGTTATCTCCTGTAAAATTTGTCTGGCGTTATTAATTGACGGCGATGTTCCCTCCGCAAGTAATATGTTCGCTTTATACATACGTAATTCAACATCATCAGGATTCTTTTTCAGTGCCTGCTCGATAATATCTTTGCCCTCACGAATCATATCGGGCTGGTTCGATGTTAATAAAAGAGCAATCGCACGTTTTTGAATTTGCGCGTTTTCAGAATCAAGTGACAACGCTTTTCTTATGTCTTCGAGAGCTTTATCCTTATTACCGGAAGAAGCAAAATAATCACTCCTTACCATCCAGACCTGCGCATTTTCCGGCTCAATTGAAATCGCACTATCAAGGTCCTTAATACAGTTTTCAGATTGATTCAACGCCGCGTATGTTCTCGCACGAAGGATATAAGCAGAAGAATTTTTAAGATTATTTATTAGTTCATCACAAACTTTCAATGCATCCTGAGGTTTTTCAAGCTTAAGATTCAGTTGTATTTGCGCCGAAGCTATCGTAAGAGAACATGGATCATTAGCGCTAAGTTTATTCAGGAGTTCCCGGGCTTCTGTATATTTAGCCTGCTGCATATTAAGCAATGCAAGAGCAAGATTAGCTTCATGGTTATTCGGGTCACCGACGACAAAATCCTGTAAAATACTGGAAGCGGAGTCAAGCTCTCCCTGTCTCAGGTAGTTTTGCAATTGCAGTCTTTGAAGCTGAGGATCCTGCAGTGACTGTTTTGGTATGCGTTTGAGCAAATCATCTGCCTGGTCATATTCTTTTATTTTATAAAGCGATGATATCAGAGTAGTTAAAATCTGTATGTTTTCGGGTGACCTGGTCAGAGCTTCACGATATGTTGTAATCGCCAACTGAAGTTCCCCGGCCTTTTCATAACTCTTTGCCAACAATAAGCGGCTTAACTGGTCCGTAGGATTATTCATCAGATTCTTTTGTAAAAGTGTCACTACCTGCGGATAGTACTCTTTGAATCTATCCGAAAGATACCATATCCTCGCCTGCTCATATCTCCATTGCCAGCCGTCATTACCTTCAAGCTTTTTAATATCATCTACAATCTGCTGAGCCTGTGCCGGTTTTCCCATAACCTGCTCACATAACAGCAGGTTTCGTTTGATTGTAATATCGTCAGGAAATTTCTTCGCTATCATTTCAAGCTGTTCATATGCTTTATCTTTCTCATTCCAGCGTGTATATAAAGCTGCCAGAAGCAAATTCAATTCACGTTGAACAGACTGCTCATCAATACGAGCCAATGCTTTTGTTATTACCTCGACACAGGCGTCTTTATTACCCTGTGAATCCAGCAAAGCGGCAAGATATTTGACCGGACCTGAAGCTTCAGGAAATTTCTCTATAGTCTGCTGTAAGTTCGTTATCGCTTCTTCTATCTTATCCTGTGCCGCAAATAATTCCGCTTCCGCCTGGTAAACATTAATCTGAGATGGATATTTCTGTTTCAGTTGATTGATAATCTCCAGCGCTTTCGTATAATCACCTTTGCGCATTTCAATCTGATATCGAAGAAGTCCTGTCTCAATGGAACCTGTACTTTCAGAATCAAGCCTTGCTAAATTCGTTTCGATATTCTGTAAATTCTGTGTATTTTCCGAACCAGCTCCGGCAATATGTATTTGAGACTGAATTTGTAATAACTCCGCTTCCTGATTTCCCGGAGCAAGCTGCAGCGATTTTTGAGTGTACTGAAGAGCTTCGCCCCAGTTCCCTGTTTGCGTCAATACCCTGGCAAGAGCTAACAGGCCGTCTAAAGAATCTGGTCTCTCTTCAACAAGTTTACGAAGATTATTTATGGCTGACTGTATATTGCCGGATTTTACCTGCGCAGAAGCTAATTCGAGCTTTACTCTTGTTGAGTTATTTCCAGATTGAATGGAATATTCCCATTGTTTCGACGCGTTAAGAAAATCTCCTTTTTCCGCTGATAAAAGACCTTCCAGATATGCAATACTCGAAGGTTCGAAACTCTTTTCTTTCAACTGGGAAATATAGTTTTCACCTTTTTCGAATTCACCTGACCGGATAAACAACTCAGTTGCGATTGGTATGAAGTCCCATGGTTGAGCAGACAATTCCTTCAAACCTGATTGTGCGGTTTCTAACATTTTTTCTTTCGATTGTGATATTAAAGCTATTTGAGCCAGCATTTGCCAAAGTCCCTGATCTGCCGGTGACTCTTTTTTTACATTCGAGAGAATCGTTTCTGCTTTATCAACAAGATTCAGGTTTAAATATTCCATTGCCAGTCTCAACCCGATTTCAGGTTTTGATAAATCATGCTTTTCAGCTTCTTCCAATTGCGATACTGCCGAATTAATGTCTTTATTCCTTCGACAATAACCAGCTTTCACGATATAAGCTAAAGCAGAGGAAGGATTATTTTTAACCGCTTCGTCATACCAATAAGAAGCTGTTTCCTTGAATTCTTCCGGATGCTGCTCTGCAAGCTGCCCGGTTGTCTCATAAGCAAGTACCTGATCAGGATTTTCCGAACAGAGTTTTCTCAACGCTTCCGCGGCTTCTTTATACCGTCCCTGGTAAATCAGTGCTACTGAATAAAATCTTTTCAATTCCGGATTAGTATTTGTTTCAAATCCTTTTTCAGCAATCAGCTCGGCACTACTGTAATCTCTCAAAAGCAAATATAATTCAGTAAGCTGTTCCGCTACCTTGTAATTATCCGGCTCGATTCTCAATACGATACGATAAGACTGAGCCGCCTGCTGAATGTGATTGCCGCTCGAAGGTCGTATTTTAAGCTGTGCATCCGCGTATTTCATCAATACGTCAACATCATTCTGATTAATAGCAATATAACGGCCGAGCGCCTTGGCGGCTTCTTCCCAGTTTTTCTCTTCATAAGCCTTGTTACCAAGAATCAGACCATTTTTGGCACTGTTCGCGTTGCGCCATTTTCGTAATCCGACAGCAGTACCGGCTAATACAGTACAACCTATAATCAGTACGACAGCTAATTTCCAGTTAAAATATCTTTGCGGCATGTTAATCTCCTTTTATTTATAATTCAGGCTTGTAATAAGCTTATTAATTACTCTTCACAATAGTTAGAATTGACTGATAAAAGTATCCAGCATTTTTTGTGCTGTTTTCAAGCAGACTTTCAAATCCGTTTTCATCGACAGATTCTTTACATATTCAGTATCATAATAAATCCATTCCTGAAAATCCTTCATTGGCTCACGGGTTCTGTATAACTGCCATAATCCCGTAATACCCGGTCTGACTGACAATCTCGCGTCACGCCATGAAGGACATAATGTATTCTCAGATTCGGGTGAAGGTCTCGGGCCGACTACACTCATCTGACCTGTTAAAACATTTATAAATTGAGGTATCTCATCGATATATGTTTCTCTCAAAAATCTGCCTACATGACTGATTCGAGGATCATCTTGTATTTTAAACTGAGGCCCATCAACCTGGCTGACATGCCGGAGTTTCTGTTGTATCTCATTTGCTCCTGTCATCATGGTTCTGAATTTAAGACAATGAAAATTCCTGCCATGAAGACCCTGTCTTTTGTCACCATAAAACACAGGGCCCGGTGACGTTATTTTTATCGCTATCGCAATAAAAGGAAACAAAGGAGCGAATAACACCAATACCGTAAGCGACATAAAAATATCAGCAAATCGCTTAAAGAATCCAGGATAGGAATATTTTGGCCAGGTTCGGAAGCACTCTTCAGAACTTTGCACAAGTGATAATCTGTTTGTTTGTGAGGAATTGATATTTTTATTTGAAACATTATGCTTATTCTGTTTGTCGATAATTCTGTTTTGCACAGATTCATTCGCTTTTATAACAACATCAGAACCTATTATTGAAGAATAGACTAAAGAGTTATCCTCTATAACTGAATTGTCACCAACTACCGCCGGACCTGCTATAAGTACATTTCTTCCTATACGAACATTTTTGCCAAGAAGTACTTTTCCTGTCAATCTTGAGTCTTCCGGCATCTTTATAGAATTTGCACTCTTATATCCAATTTCTTTTTTCTGATTAAGTATCCACTTGCAAAACTCGAGCAGGCAGTCTTCTTTTCCCATATCCAGCATTATGCCGCCTGCATTAAGAGAACGTATTTTAAACAAATTCGATTTGCTTCTTTCAATAATTTCCGAAAAAGAAACTGGCAGAGAATTATCAACTAAAAGCTTTTTAAATATTTCCGGTTTTATGAAAATATATGCGGGCCAGTCACCAGGGACAGGACATAGTTTTGTCGAATCACAATAAAGACGACGAAAACCTGCTATTTTACCCTGTTTAGTCAGGCTAATCTTTTCCTGTTCACCAAGTAAACCAGGCTCGGCATTTATTAATATAATATCCGCTTTTATATTATTCAAAATTCGAATGAGCAGATTTTGTTTAATTTTCGTGAACAATCTTCCATTTGAAACAACTAACCATTTATTATTTCCTATCTTCGAACCAGTTCCATCTATGAAACTCGAAGGAATGGAAATATTTTTATCATACGAGAATATACTGTTTTTATATTCTTCATTAGAAACGTTCCAATCCTGAGGTAAAGCAAAGAGAGTTCCTGCAGCCTGTACTGTTGAACATTCGCTGAAACCATCGAAGACTAATTTTGCCAATGGATTTGTATTCCAGGCAAAACGCATTAAGTCTTCGCGATTGCTTTCATTCTGGTTATTGTTTCTATGTATGACAATTAAATTCATAAATTAAATTCTTTATTTTGCTTTTACCTTGCGTTTTTCAAATGAAAGTAAAGCTTTTTTTCTCGCTCGTCTTGCTCTTGCGCTTTGTGCGTAATAAGCGGCACTATGATGATAATAACTATTTTCAGCTTCTACGCTGCTGACTACGCAACCGAGCACTTTAGCATTGGCTTTAAGCATTCTGTCATTAGCTTCTTTTAGCTCGGGCAATGTTGTCTGTCCCGCGAAACTTGTCAAGACAGAAGCATTGGCCATTTTAGACCAGAGCATAGCGTCCGGGAAATACAGCACAGGAGGAGTATCAATGATTACATGATCATATTTATCACTGATATTCTTTATACGTTCGGCTGTTTGCGGATTCGCCAATAGTTCATAACCATCATTATGGTCATAGAAATCAGCGGCAAGCACATCAAGACCTGAAGATGTAATCGCCTGGACCGCATGCTCAAAAGGTACGCCGCTTAATACATCCTGAATTCCTTTTGTATCTTTTGGCAGGTTAAGAATTTTTCCAACATCAGGTTTCCTTAAGTCACCATCTATGAGAAGCACTTTCTTTCCCGCTTCAGCAAGGCTTGTTGCCAGGTTTACCGAGAAAGTAGTCTTGCCTTCTCTCATCGAAGGACTTGTCACGACAAGTATGTGAGGTATTTCATGACCGTTAATTAAAGAAAGATTCGCACGTATCGTCTGGTAATCATCGATAATTTGTTCCGGAAGAAGCGATGATTTTACGGCATACATGCTTGTCGTTGTACCAATGACTCTGATACCGATTCGTTTTGCGGCATCCTCAGGATGGCGAAGTTTCTTATCGGCACGGTCTCTCAAAAATGCCAGCCAGGCACCACAGGCCAAACCGCCAAAGATTACTCCGAATGTCAGTTTCACACGCTTATCCACGATATCAACAATTTCTGCATTGCGCCATACTGAAATTCTCGCAGGCCGTTTCTGCTGCAATTCCAGGTCCTGTATCCTCTCGAGAATCGTATCGAGCCATGCCTTCTTCATATTCAAATCTTCCTGCTTGTTTTGAATTTCGAGCCCGAGACGACCTATTTCAATCGCGTTTTCATCTTCTTTCGCAATCATTTCTTTAAGTCTTGTTTCGTACTCTTCCAGATGTTTAAGTGACGCTCTCGTACTCTCGAGCTTTGCTATGTTGGCTTTTCCCTTTTCTTCTTCGAGTATTTTATCGAATTCCAATCCGGCTTGAGTCTTCATTTCATCGAGGCTTTTTTTGTATTCTTCGAGCAGTGCCTTTTGCAATTTATAGTCCGGATGCTCAGGTGTAAGTGTTTTACCAGCCGCTATAACAGACTGCTCAAGGTCTGCTACTTCTTTCTCGAATTTCACGACGGAGGTGTCACCATTTATATATTGCATTCTCATCTTCATTGCTTCATCCATTGGAATTGGATCTTCAGAATCTCTTTCCAGAAGCATAATTTGAGCCTGGAGATTGTTTTTCCCCTTTTCTATCTGTGTTAATTCGGCATTCAGGGTTTCGAGCCGTCTCATCATCAAATCCTGTCTTGAGTCCAGCTTCTCAGTTCCATACTCTTTTGCCATCACATAAATACTCTGTCTTAAATCTCCAATCTCCTGATCGACAACTTTTCTTTGATCACGAAGAATTCCAAGATTCTGGTCTTCCTGTTGTGCTGAATTCGTCGCACCAACCGTCATAAAAGCATTGATAAAAGCATTAACAATTCTAATCGATTCGGCGCTCTCTTTTCTTTTCATGCTTATTTCTATTAATTCCTTGCCGCGAGGAGCAGTGACATTAATTTTCCCGCCAAACAAAGCCTGCTTCAGTATCCACGCCGGCTCGCGATTAATTTGTGTCCCTTCGAGTTTCTGCCTGATTTTCGAAATTACGCCGCTTGAATTAACTTGAAAGAAAGAAAGATTGGTTCCTTTTAAATTGTCTGCCACTCTATCGACTACCTGTGTGCTGGTAATCATTTCTACCTGCGTATTCATAAAACTCTGATAGTCTGATATGTCACCTCTATCCTTGGCTGAAGTTAAGATATCCGACAATATTGGTGCTATTCTGATAGAACCAGTAACAACATAAGCAGGTTCAATCAGAAGCCAGATGGCAGATAACCCAACGGCACATATCACGAAGAAAGTCAGCAAAGCAATATGCCAGCGGCGAAACACACCAGCAAAAAAATTAGGTGTTTCTTCTTCAGATTCTTCCGGGACATCCATATTAACGATATCACGCTCAATTACCTGATCTTCATTTTTTTCTAAATCGTTCATTTTTATCTCCTGAATTTATTTTATATTCAGCAACTATATTTATACGAAATATGTAAGGGAAAACTTCCCTACCTTTTTTGCCTTTCTATTACGATTTCTTTTTTCTCTTCTGGAACTATCGTCAGCTTGTCGATAAGCCATAGTTCACTGATAATAAAACCGAGAGCCAGCGGCATCATCGCATACCCGCCGAAATCATGGAATATCTTTTCCCAATATGGTCCTTTTATCCATGTAAATATGATCGAAGTTATTGTAAGCCGCAGAGTGTTGCACAAAAATGCTACTGGAACACTTGAAATCAGTATAATGATTTTTTCCCACCATGTCCTGTTGACTAATAGTGCTACAAGACCGCTGATTACAAAAAAAGCAGTAATCATCCTCAGGCCGTTACACGCTTCTGCGACTGCAACTACGGCGTTTCCAATATGTATTACATTTCCTTCACGTACAATATCAAAACCAAGTACTTCCAGGCAAAATACCGCGGAAGTGGTTGAAACCTGCTGCAGAGGCAGTGACACGGCGGCATGAATACGGTGCGGCCATGGAAACATAAGAAATAAAAATAATAACACAGTTGATACTTTGAATAATAATTTCCAGCCGAATAAAAGTAATACTATCGCCGCTATACTAAATACTATCGAGATTCTTTCCGCAGAACCGAAGAGATAAAATAATCCGAACAATCTCATCGCAACTGCTAATATAAACAGGAACAAACCAACTATTGAAGGCTTGACGGGGACACTTAATATATCTTTTCGTCTGAGCCATATAATATACCCGGCCATAAAAGGAACAAGTAAGCCTGAAGAATATTCATCACTTTGCAGCCATACTTTCCAAAGGTCTTTGATACCCGCCCAATATGACCAGAAAAAAGCTATAATTAATAATAACGGCATAAGATATTTCATATTTTTATGTGCGACCGTTCCAAATAAATCATGAAATCCATATTTAATATTAATTGATATATGTCTTAATATACCCCGTTTTCTTCTCGCAATTTTTGGTAATTTACTTCCTGTCGCTTTTGCTGTTTCCCTGCTTCCGGATACAATGCATTCACCTGTAATATCTGTATGAGAATACAGATTGGATTTATAATCCATAACACTATGTTCGATATTACAATTGGAACCTATTTTGGAATTGTCCCAAACAATACTATTCACAACAATGCTGTTTTTTCCGATAGTGACATTTTTTCCGATAATGCTCGGACCGATTACAACCGCCCCTTCCGATATATGAACATTATCCATGAGTACAACATTTCCCGCGATTCTCGCTGAAGGATCGATTTTTACTTCAGTCCCCTGCCATAGATTATGATAAGCATTATTCTCGTTGTGTTCGATATCATTCAATTTGGCAATGTCTTCGATACTATTTGAAACTGCCTGAAGATATTCATGACAATCCCTGAAATTTCCCGTCCTATGAGATAATGTCACTGAATGTACATTCTTTCCATTCTGAAGTAATTTCGGAATCAGTCCTTCCTTAATATCAGAATAACCGCCTTTTGGTATAAACTCTAAAACGGAGCCGCTGCAAATAAATATTCCGCAGGCTCGTACTTTAGTTTCACAATCATCGGAATTCACATTCTCAAGTACAACAGTCAAATCAGCGTTGCTTTTAATATGTTCGTCTATTAGCAAGTCGATATCAGGAGGACATATTATACTCGCAGGTAATAATATAAATAATGAATCGTCTTTGTTCTTAGCCGCTTCGCGAATACTTCCCGCCGTTCCGAGAGGTAAAGGTTCAATTAAATATTCCACTTCAAGACGACTGTCTATATGTAATGATTCGGTGAAAAAGGATTTATTCGGACCGGGAAGTATAACAACATGCTTTACACCTTGATTAGCCAGATTTTCCAATAAGCGCTCAATCGAAGAGCAACCGTTAAGAGGCCATAAAGCCACCGGTAAACTCGAAGCCAAAGTACATCTTCCGAAGTCATGTCCCCCGGCCAGAATCAATACCTTTGTATTTTGTTTTGTAAATGTATTAGTTTTGAGATTCATTATTCTGCTGAAGAAACTCTGAAATTCTTCTAACTACCGAGTCAACATGAACTTCTCTTTTATTTGGAACAAAACCTTTTAATTCCTGAGCTTTCGCGGCAAATTCCTGTTCGGAATAAGCTACCAGGATATGACCAAGCTTTTCAAATTTACGTGCTATCTCGACCTGATGGTCATGTACAACTTCATGATATCTTCTTAGTCTCGGCATAACAAGCAGCGGTTTATTGTTTTCCAATGCGGTTCTTATAATACCAATCCCTGCGTGTCCAATTACTCTCGAAGATTCCATAAGAGCAGTATCGAAATCTTTTTTACTCAGGAAATCTATCGATTTAAAATTACGCGGCTTATAAGAAGTCTCGCCTATCTGCCCGAAAATTTCCTCATCGATGATTCCGGTATCAAGACACTCATCCAGAGCTTTTACAAGCCGATCAAATGGAAATTGTGTTCCGACCGCCAAAAAAATCATATTAGTGTTCCCACGAATTCTACTTTACGATATTTCGACAACAACTCAGGCCATTGCACAAGAAACAGGTCTGCAATATACCTGACCATTCTGCCTGAAAGAGAAAGTCTTTCCACGTTAGTAATGCTATCTATCCAGATAATTTTAGCTCCCATAATTTTCCCAAGGAAGCAAGTCATACATCCCGCGGCAGCTCCTGTGCTTATTACAATATCGGGTCTTTCTTTAAGAATTATTTTTATACATCTCAATAAAACAATAAAAACAAGAATCATATGCTGCCTGTTACATTCACCGACAACATACACTTCGCCTGATCCCTTAAGTTCATCCTTAACAACTGGAACTGTAGTGACAAAAAAAGTGTCATATTTCTGCCAGCTATCAGAAAGTCTCATTAACTCCGTTAAATGACCTCCGCCTGAAGCCGCAAGGCATATCTTTTTCTTTTTCATACCGCTTCTATAACCTATTCTTTATTACTCATTCGAGAATAGTTTTTTAACTACGATAGCCGCCTTGCTGTCCCATGATGAATCCTTTACTTTTTCTCTTCTTTTCCGAATCAATTCGGGATTATCCTCTGATAACGCGGTTTTAATACAACCTGCAAAACTTTCAGGAGTATCCGCGATATATACGACATCTTTATATTTATTCAATTCAGGAAAAGGTGTACTAATCACCGGTTTTCCCATAGCCAGATACTCTTTAAGCTTCAGCGGATTAACCGCTTCGGCCCATTTCGTTTGCTTTAAAGGCAATAATAAAGCATCGAACCTCTTTCCGTATTCGGGAACGAGTTCGTATTGCTTTTGACCAAGCATCCAGACATTTTTTCGGACTTTAAAAGAAGAACAATCCATCTGTTCTCTCCCTATTGTTACAAATGAGATATCGGGTAGATTTTCTGTAACCTTTTCCAAAAAATCTAAATCCGGATTACAATCATCAATGCTGCCTATAAAACCCAATCTTGGCTTGGGAATTGATTTTAAATCTGATGGTTCGCAATCAGCACTTATAGGACCTGAAAACAGATTGAAATCGACTCCATGATCAAGGTAGAATGCTTTTTTGCATTGGTTAGCTTCATTCTGAAAAAGTGCATTATTTACAAATATTGTTAAATCCGCGTTTTGCTTAAGTTTGCGGTCGAAGCTCTTTACAAGTTCTACATCTACATTTGGAAAATCCTCGAAACGGTCGGTTCGCTGATATACGAGCTTTTTCTTTTTCATATTAATTGCCAAGTCACAGGCCGGCGGACAAGCTACCCAGACAACTGGCAACTTAAGCCCGATTTTCCTGGTGACATGTTTGATTTGTAATTTTAGCAGCATTTCATTCAAAGGTTTCAGAATTTTAATATGCTGCACAGGCAGGGAAAAAGGACTATATACCCAGAATCCTTCTTCTGTTTTTTTCAAGCCTGTAAAAATGCTTTTCGCTTTTCGAACCAGTCTTTGAAAAAACTTTTTACTTTGTCCGAGATTCAGTTTCTGCATTATGATTGAGTTTACGTAAAGCACAGTCCCATTCTTTGCAAAGCGGCGCATTAATTGCATAT
>CAZMPL010000055.1:0-14730 GCA_964567805.1 uncultured Pirellulales bacterium
GAACAGGAAAGATTTATGTAATTGTATTAAGCGAAGGTCTCGCAAGAGAAGGAATAATTAAGCCATTTAATAATGGCATACAGGTCGAAAGAAAATGGTTCGACAGGCATGGAAATTTTATAGATGCCAACTCTATACATGTTGGAGACCTTATTAATGTAGAAACTTCGATTACAGCTCCGGCTCAAACATTTGATAATATCGCAATCGTGGATGCTTTACCTGGCGGAATGGAAGTCGAAAATCCGCGAATGGCTACATCAAGTAATACTGGAGATGACCAACTGAATAGGCCGGACCATGTTGAATTTCTTGATGACCGTGTAGTATTATTCTGTTCCGCGAATAAAACTCGACAGACATTCAAATACTCTTTGCGAGTCATTACCGCGGGCGAATTTGCATTGCCTGCGATTCAGGCTTCATGTATGTACGAGCCTGCAGCAGCTTCTCTGGGCGCAGAAGGCAAAGTAATTATTGAAAACAATCGATAGTCTAAAAACAAGTTGCTATGAAAAGAAAGTTGAAAAGAATATTCAAGTTCATACTTTTGCTCTTTGCGATATCAGGAGTATTGGGGCTTTGTATATTTATGCTTGCCTGGTCGCTATTTCCTTTTCCAATAGAGCGTCTTGAGAAATGGCCCGTGAGTCCTTCTGTTCTTGATGTTAAAGGCAGGCCGCTTTTAAGTATTGTAGGTTCTGATGACCAATGGCGGCTGCCTCTGAAAATGGAAGAAATTTCAAACTGGTTAAAGCTTGCTACAGTAGCGGTTGAAGATGAACGATTTTATAATCATTGTGGTGTTGACCCGCTTGCAGTATTGAGAGCCGCCGTTCAGAATATTACATCCGGTCGAATTGTTTCCGGTGCAAGTACATTAAATATGCAATTATGCAGAATGATGGATGACCGTCCACGCACGCTTAAAGCGAAAATTATTGAATCTTTTCGTGCATTGCAGCTTAACAAGCTTATGAGTAAAGATGAAATTCTCGAATATTATTTCAACGCAGCTCCTTACGGCGGAAATATAAGAGGCGTAGAAGCTGCATCGCTTAGATATTTCGGGATACATACGAAAGATTTAAATTTAGCTCAGGCTGCATTGCTCGCGGGACTTCCGCAGTCACCGAGCAGATTCAGGCCGGATCGAAATCTCGAAGCTGCAATCAAACGACAACATGTTGTTCTGGCTCGTATGCTTGAAGAAAACATGATTACTGAATCTGAGTTTCAGCAGGCTGTGTCATGTCCGGTTGAGTTGAATAATCAGCAAATTCCTAATGAAGCTTATCACGCTGCCTGGTATGCGCTGAGTCAGCGTCGAGAGGGCGGGCGAACTACTATTAATCTTGATATTCAAAGACAAGTAGAAAAATGTGCAAAATTACATCTCGATAATTTTCCAAAAGATAGCGAATTAGCTATAGTAGTTATCGATATAAATGAATCAGCAATTGTATCGATGATAGGTTCAGGTAATAATTATGACCCAAAAGATGGACAGGTTAATGGCGCTCTTGCAAAACGCAGTCCAGGCTCAACTCTAAAACCTTTCATCTACGCCGCTGCTTTTGAAGCAGGCCGACTCAATAGCAGCTCGATAGTTTACGATATACCAATTTCTCGTGCAGGCTGGACTCCCTCGAATTTTGACAAGAATTTTACTGGTCCCGTTACTGTCACCGAAGCATTACAGCGGTCATTAAACATACCGGCAATAATTGTATTAGAAGAAATAGGATTGGCCAGATGTTATGGTACTTTGCAGGCTGTCGGGATGAACTTGCCATCCGATTCTCAAAGACGTGGAGGCCTGTCACTTGCGGTCGGAGGAATTGAAACAAGTTTGCTTGATTTGACGAATGCCTATGCAACGCTTGGCCGTGACGGTATTAGAAAGTCACCAGGGATTTTTACTGACCAATTAACTTCCGGGAGTCTTGCCTTGAGTCCGAATATTTGCCGCTCAATAAGTGACATTTTATCATCTCAGATGCGTTGTCCTATGGGTATGGAAACAGTTGCATCAGAAGATATGCCGTACTTTATGTGGAAAACAGGAACAAGTTCCGGAAGAAGAGATGCATGGGCTATTGGACACAATCGAAAATATGCGATTGGAGTCTGGGTAGGCCGTTTTCGTGGTACCGGTCGCATTGAATATGTCGGGGCACAGGCGGCTGAACCGCTTTTAGCTGAATTATTTTGTTTGCCGGAATTGAAAGCATCTTTCGAACCTCCTGAAATAAAACCAATCGTTGTAAAGAATCCTTTGCTGCGACCGAAGGAATTGGCTCCAGCTCTCAAAATAACATCACCGAACTCAGGTGAAACATTCATATCTTATAATGGTTCAGCGGTTGTTCATACTTCCGCCAATCGTAAAGAAGGAATTTCATGGTTTCTTAATGGAAAACTGATTGCAAATGATATTGTTTCCAGGCTTTCATTATCTGTGGGGAAATACGAGTTGCTTTGCATAGATCAGGATGGAAACTCATCAAGAACCGACTTTTTGGTATTAAACAACTTTATTTCTAACAAACCGTAATGAAATATGAAGCATACTCATAATCTGATTTTGTAATAACATATGAATCACTTATGTAATTTCATTGTTTGTATCAACTCAGGAGGCTAACGCTCTATCCATTGAGCTACGGAGGCAGGTTAGGATATTATTACAACACAATAAATCCTTTGAGTAAAGAAACAGCCGGAAGCTAAACATATTACATATAAAAAACGTAGTAATTGGAAATGCTTGCCTGATGACTATAATAATAGTGTCAATAAGCATTTATGTTATATTTCGTTTATGTTTATGAACGAGTTTGAACCCGGCTTTGAAGTTTTTTTTAATAGAAATAATGAAAAATTATGATATAATATAGATAAACTGTGGTTTGGAAGGTTTAACGATGAAATTAATAAATACAATTCACAAAAGGCTCGTCTTAGTATTATTAATAACGTTTTGTTTGATTTCTGTCACGCTGGCAGACCAATCTGACTGGAAAACTGAGAAAGTTGATTGGCTTGCCGGACCGGCAGGAACTATTAAAGGTATTCGCTTTCCCAAAGAAAAGTTATCATCACTTGATACGAGTAACGGCTTCAGGCTTTTTTCAGTAGAAGCCTTTGATACAAATACCCCAGATAATGTTATAGAATCACCGCCGATAGAAGGATTTGTTCCAAGAATTGCAATTAATGCGACTAATCGTCATGCTACTGATGATTTGGATTTTGTTGGTGTGCCGCAAAGCTCGGTAGTTGGTAACTATTTGACTAATAATCCTGAAAGTAATTATATTATAGGTCTATTTGATACTGGAGCGTCACTATGTATTTTAAGTCATGCCGGTGCACAAAAAATAGGAATTACTTCTAACTGGCTAACTGATAACACCGTTGAACTCGGCGGAGCAACTGATACGAGTTTTGCGCTTGTAAGTATGCCTTTGGCTATTTATATGGATGGTCTTTCGGCAATTGATCCTAACACTGGATTTCTTGACGATTCGAATATGGTTGGAGAAAGTAACTTATCGATTGTGGTTGGAGATGTACCGGCTGAAGATTCTTCCGATCTTTTTGATGTTATCGGAACACCAGTGAGCGTTTACTATGTTACTTCTATTCGTAATGATAACCCTGTTTCAGTGATTTATGACGGTAATAATTATACATCACCTGAAATAAAGTTCTATGAACAATATGATTTGGATATTCCTGAATATAGTAAAAAAATACCCCTGTTACTGAAACCGGAAGGAGCTTATTATGTCGCGTACACTCCGGATTATGAGTCGATAATGGACTTTATTTATGAACCGGGTTCTCCTTCTGTGATTATGGGACTTTCATCGCAGAGCCTCTTCTTCATGAGCAGTGTTGATTTATATAAAGGAAGCAGAACCTCGATAGACAAGCAGGGATTTATGGTTGATACCGGTGCGCAGGTTACAGTTATTAATTCGAGTATCGCGGCACGTCTGGCGTTAAACCCTGCAGAGCCGGACTTCGAAGTGGAAATTCTGGACGCGACTGGAAATATTACTTATGAACCAGGTTTCTATATCGATAGAATTGAAATCCCCGCACTTGGTGAAATTCTGACTTTTAATAATGTTCCGGTTATTATGCTTGATATTACTTCTCCCGAAGGCGGCTATCTCGATGGTATAATTGGAATGAATTTATTTACAGAGTTCAATCTTGTTCTTTATGGCGGCGGCTTGTTTGGGCAGGACCCTCCTTTGCTTGCTTATGAGAGAATACCTCCAAGACTGATAGGTGATATTGCACCAAATGGCGGCGATGGAATAGTGAATTTCCTCGATTTTGCTGTTCTTGCTCAATCCTGGCTCGCGACACCGACTTCGGGAAACTGGAATACGAAAGCAAATCTCGCTCCGCGATACACTCCAGATAGCATTATCGACATTCTCGATCTTTCCGAGATGGCTCAGCAATGGCTGGAAACGCTTCCGCAATGAGTTTTTATATCCCGGTTATAATGTTGATGTTTTGCTTTTAAGAGTATATACTACCCGCAAGTGTCTAAAATGACTTAATAATGTAGGGTGGAGTTCTACCCCACCATTCATTTAATATTACAATTTGGTGGGACAAGCCTCACCCTGCGATTTTGAGATGTAGGATGGGCTTCAGCCCATGCTGAACAATAAAAGGTGGGTTAAAACTCACCCTGCTTTTCTTTTCGGAACTTTGTTAATGAAACTATCGAATGAAGAAAAACAAGCGATTGATAAAATAAAGAAGCTTGCCAAAGAAAATAATATAAATATTGCAGGCGGAAAGATACGAAGAACTTCATCGCGTTTCTGTCTCGGTGTCGAACATGGTGATTATAACGGAACAGAACTTTTCGGAGTAGGTACCGATAGATTTATCTGGATGGCATACAAACCTAATGGAACCGATACAATCAGGCTTTTCAGCGGGAATTTCCCGAACGATGGAGTTATTGAATTCAAACTTGGCGATGTCCCGAAACCGAAATCAAAAGCTGCGGCTGACACATGGGCGAGATTCCCATACGGCGTAGATTACATTTTAAATCGTGAAGGATATAAACTTACTCAGGGTTTTGACGGCGTGATTTACGGCAATATACCGGGTGGTGGAATGAGCAGGTCGGCGTCTTTGAGCCTGAACCTGATTCTTTCACTTTTCGATGTAAACAAAATCAAAGTTAAAAATCAAATGGATATTGTTGATCTGGCGCAAGCGGTTGAAAATGATTATATAGGTTCTCCGTGCGGCAAGCTCGACCAGATTATGATTCTATTCGCTAAAGAAGGAATGGGAACACATTACAATCCCGCAAAAAGATCTATCTCATATGTAAAACTCGGCAAAAAAGCGGAAGATTTCCGAATTGTCGTAATGGATACTGGAACAGAACGTCCCGGATTGGAAAAATCGACATATAAAATCAGGCGAAATGAATGCGAAAAACTCGTTGATATTCTTAAAAAAGCGGGTTACAAAATTTCCTGTCTCGGGGATATTAAAAAGAAGAAACTTTTCGATGAGATAATGGAAAAGTTCAGCGGAAAGTACACCGGGTTATGCGAAAGATTCAAATATATCTATGAGTCGCAGGAAAGATTTTATGAAATGCTCAACGCATGGAAATCCGGTGACATTAAGACGGTGGGAAAAATCTTCCGGGCTGATGGAATCGGTTTGCGTGACGATTATAAAATATCGGGACCCGAGCTCGAAACCATGTGTGACATTGTACGAACGGTCCCCGGAGTCCTGGGCGAGAGAATGCTCGGTGGCGGTGACAAAGGCGCATCCGGCGCTTTGGTAAAACCGGATAGTGTCAACTCATTAAGAAAAGCCGTGGATGCATCTTATCCGAGGAGCAGGCCGGACTTTGCCGATAAATATGCTGTGCATGTTTGCAAAGTTGTGGATGGTGTAAAAGTATTTAACAATTTATTATAAAGGGACAATAGCTGAAAATGACAGAGCAGAGCACGTTACAAAATAAAGGAATATTCGAGGCTGTTGTTACAGCTAATAAGAAAATCGGTCATTCTTTTTACAAACTCAAACTGACTTTCTCCGGAAAAGGCGCACAGATATTTGCAAATTGCATACCCGGCCAATTCGCTGAATTAGAGGTATCTGGAATCCCTCTGCCGTCCGAAGAAACAATTCCGGATGAATTAATTGATGCTTCGCAGCGCAATCTTCTTTTGCGAAGACCTTTCAGTTTTAGCGATGTCACGGCACACGGTGACAAGACTGTCGTGGATATAGTGTATTGTGTCCTCGGACCAGCGACACTTCGATTAACTACATTGAAATCGGGCGCGTTATTAAGTGTAATCGGGCCGTTAGGTAACGGATTCAATATTCCGGAAGGGAAAAAACACGCGATTTTAATTGCGGGCGGAATGGGTACGCCTCCTTTGCAGCATTTAGCGAAATTGCTTGTAACAAAAAATCCTGATATGCAGGTGATAGCTTTTTCGGGAGCAAAGTCAAGATATGATATACCGATAGACGGCAGGTTAGATGACATATCGATAGAGCTTGGTTTTCCAATTCCTGAATTTGCGAGGTATGGAGTAGAGTCGATAATAGCGACCGACGACGGCTCGCTCGGATATAAAGGGTTCGTGACAGATTGTTTCGTTCAGTGGCTTAAGGAAAATAATCTGCCTTCGAAAGAAACGATTATTTATTCCTGCGGGCCGGAGAAAATGCTCGCGAAGGTAGCGAAGATTGCGCAGGATCGAAAAATCGATTGCCAGGTAAGCATGGAACGAAGAATGGCATGCGGCACAGGACTTTGCCAGGGTTGTGCAATCGAATGTAAAGTACCAAATTCGAATGAAACAATATATAAAATGTGCTGCCAGAATGGACCGGTTTTCGATAGTCGTGAAGTTGTTTTTAAGAATTAGCTATATGGCATGGACATAATGACCATGCCTTTAAGGACTAAAATTCTTTTCTAAGCAACCGCAGCAGTATCTTCTTCGTATTCGCTGAACTTGACGCTAATCTTTTTGCTTACGCCGCGTATCTGCATCGTAATTCCAAACAATACACCGGCAACACTCATCGTGCGTTTGGAGTGGGTAATGACCACGAAGTTAGATTCTTTCTGGAATTCCCTCAAAAGCATATTGAAACGCTCGTTGTTGGCTTCGTCCAGAGCGGCGTCAACTTCGTCGAGGAAGCAGAATGGTGACGGCTTGCTCTTGAACACGGCGAACATTAGCGCCAGAGCGGTCATGGATTTTTCACCACCGCTTAACAGAGATATACTTCTTGTTTCTTTTCCCGGCGGTTTTGCGATAATTTCAACTCCTGCTTCGAGAATATCCTCGGAATCTTCGAGCATAATATCTGCTTTGCCGCCGCCGAAGAGTTTTCTGAATATTTCCTGGAAATTAGTTCTGATTTCATTGAAGGTTTCCTGGAATTTGTCCCTGCTTTTTATATTGAGACGATTTATCAGCTGCTGTAATTGTCCCTTGCTGCTGTTCAGGTCCTGGACCTGGGTGCTCAAAAATTCCTGTCTTGCTTCAAGACTTTCCTGTTCCTGGATCGCATCGACATTTACATTGCCTAATCGTTCTATCTTGCCTCTGAGATCGTTTATTTCTTCTTTAATCTGTTCCCAATCGACTTCGGTGTGAGTATAATTCTGATATGATTCGACAAGGTCAATCTGCAATTGGTCTCTTACTCTCTCGACCAAATCCTGCTGCTTGACCTGTAACTGACCGATTTCAATTTTTAACTCATTTATCTGGTGTTCGATTTGTTCTTTCTCGGAACGCTTTGTGCGAAGAATTTCTTCCACCTGTTCCTTTTGTTCGATAAGCTTTCCGATTTCAGCCTGCAATATGCGAGAGGTTTGCTGGTATTTTTCCTTCTCAGTAAACAATCCTGATACCGATGATTCGCAATTCAGAATATCCCTTTGTGTCGAAGTGAACAACTGGTCACAATTTTCAATTTCTTCTCTTGCGGCTTTCACAGCATTATTGTTTTCCTGTATTTGCTTTTGCATGCTGTTGATAATCTGCTGTGAAGCTCTTTTCTGTTCGACAATCTGGCCGAGCGAAATTTTCAAATCGGTCAGCTTGCTCTCGTACATCTGGCGTCGTTCTTTCTCCTTAGCATAAGATTCTTCGAGAAGCTCTATCTGTTTTGTTCTCTGTTGATTGACTTCTTCGAGTTCATCTAATTTCTGCTTTGAATCGTATTCTTTCTGCACGGATTGAGCTATCTGCTCTGCCAACATATCGATTTCGTTTGCAAGCAGCGGAACTTCCTGTCTGAGTCTTTTAATATTCTGTTCAGTCATTTCAAGTTTCGAGCTTACCTGCATTTTTTCGGTATTTGCTTCATAAATCGCGGTTCGCAAATCTTTGCATAATTTATCAAGATGTTCTCTCGCCTGCTGGTTTCTTTCAATCTGGTTTTCAATAGCGGCAATTTCCGAACTGATTTTATTGATTGATTCCTGAAGCTGTCTAAGCTGGCTTTTTCGCGAGATAAGACCTGTAGCTTTTCCCAACGGTCCGAGCTTTATAATTCCGTCGGCTCCGAGAAATTCGCCTTTGAGAGTGACAAAATTGCAATCGCCTTCGATTTTGCCAAGTATTGATATCGCGTCTGAAATTGAATCCACTATCAGGGTTTTTCCAAGCAGCTTCCAGACAAGCGGGGCGTATTTGTTATCGAATTTAACGAACTCGACAAGCCTGCCTTTTACTGATGGGAATTCCGACCAGTTATTTTTATCCATGAACGGCCCGATTTGGTCAAGACAAATAAAATCGACTCGGCCGTCTATCTTTTCGATTTCCAGTTTGTCACTGAGCGTTTTACCTGTGCTATTTGTGACGAGCGCATCAGTTAATCCTTCGAGAGCGGCTTCGACCGCGTTGGCGTATTCGATCTCAGTCGTTATCATTTCCGCGACTATTCCTTCGACATAATCGAACTTGCTGTTGTCAGATGATTTAATCTGCAATATGTTCTTTACGCCGGCTTTGAGTCCTTCGCAGCGTCTTTCCATGTCAGTAAGGATTGACAACTCGCTGCTTATCGCGCTTCTTGTTTCTTTATTTAATGAAAGTTTTTTGTTATCTTCTGATATTAAAACGTTCAGTTCTTCTACTTTAGTTCGTTTCGAATCGAGACTGTTTTTAAGGTCTTCGAGCACTTTTTCAATGTCACTCGAACGGGCGTCGTGCTGGGCTTTTTCTGTTAAATATTCCTCGAGTTCTTCACGAGCGGTTTGCGCTCTACCCGCCAGTCGTTCTTTTTGATTCGAAAGGTTATCGCGATATACTGAAATGCTCTGTACTTCGTTATGAAGTTGTGCGGTTCTTCTCACGATATCGATTATGCCTGACTTTTCATCTTCAAGATTCGCTTCGAGTGACGCACATTCGGTATTTACTTCTTTAATAGTTTCCTGCAACTCGGCGATAGCGAAGTTTTTCTCCTGGATTGATTTCTCACAACTTTCGAGCTCATTTTTATACTGTATCGTATTCTGCTCGAAGAGATTCATTTGTTCCTGAAGCTTTTCGACTTTTTCCTGTGCTGAGTTTTTTCTCTGCTGAAGTTCTGTCACTCTTGAGCGAAGGAATTCGATTCTCTGAACAAGCTGCTCGATTTTACTTTGTACGGAAACAAGGTTATTGCCCGCCTGGTTCAGTTTATGTTCTGTTTCGATAATATTTTCGCCGAGAGAGCTTATCAGGCTGTCATTTTGCGCGACTTCAGAAGAAAGCAGGCCGTATTGTTCGCTTATTCGGCCGTGTAATTCCTCTTTTTCTTTGTATGAACTCAGAATCTTGTCATATTCGACAAGTGAGTAGTTTACCTGAAGTTCTTTAAGTCTTTGTGAATATTGCAGATAATTTCTTGCTTTTCCGGCCTGGAGTTTTACGCTTCTGAGTCTTTTCTCGACTTCTCCCAGAATGTCAGCGAGTCGGAGTAAATTCTGTTCGGTTCTTTCCAGTTTTCGTAAAGCTTCTTTTTTATGTGCTTTATATTTACTTATGCCGGCGGCTTCTTCGAATATAGACCTTCTATCGATTTTCGAAGCGCTGACCAGGTAATCAATTTGTCCCTGTTCGAGAATAGAATATGCTTTTGTTCCAACGCCTGTATCCATAAAAAGTTCACGGATATCTTTAAGGCGGCAAAGTTTGTTATTGATACGATATTCGCTATCGCCGCTCTTGTAGATTTTTCTCGTTACTTCTATCTGGTTGCCTTCGATTTGCAGCTGGCCTTTACCGATACCTTCAGGATTTGACATGACAAGAGTAACTTCAGCGGCTCCGAGAGGTTTTCTGCTTGTACTTCCACCGAAAATAACATCCGCCATTTGGCCGCTTCGAAGGCTTTTTACCGATTGCTCACCAAGTACCCATTTAACCGCATCAACGACGTTGCTTTTACCGCAGCCGTTCGGCCCGACAATCGCTGTTATCGGTGTTTCAAAATTAAATTCAGTTTTATCTGCAAAACTTTTAAATCCGTTTAAAACAATCTTTTCAAGTCTCATTATTAATCCTGTAGTTAACGTCCGGTAACTATACTTTAATTCCTGGCCATACACGTTTTTTAGAAATACGTAATATAGTTATCGGTCGAAAGTTTGTTATTTCTTGACATTTAAGTCAATATTCGGCATGGGTCCGGCATGAAATTGTGCATTAACAGCTCCTTTATCACACATCTGTTTCAAAAGAGCTATCATATCACTGTATGTAACACCCAAACCTCCACGAGTTTCCTGCCCTCTTTCCGGAAGTGAATCACAAAGCGCCTGAATGATATTACTAAGCTCATAAGTGCACTTTATTTGTCCTGTTAAATCCGGCCTGTTGGGGAATTTTCGAGAAACAATAACATAATCCTTATCAGCCGGTGATTCTATTGAAATTTCATCTTTGGCTGATTTAATTGTAAATCCTTTATTGTAATTAATCTGCGAACCGAAAAGAATGATTTTGGGTTGGCCGCTTCGGGAAACATATATATCTTTTCCCGATATCTTTTCAATTTGCTCGATATAGAAAACTGATGCTATTGGTTTAATAGCTATTGCGCTATCATTCAATTTGCGTAATTGTTCATAAGCGCCCAGTTTTATATCAAAATTGCTGTCCTTTAATAATTCTTTCGCAAGAGAAGATGCATCTGAGGGCCTTCCAGATTCAGTTACAGCTTTCAGAGCTTCTATTCGATACGGCGAAAGTTTATTCAATGCTATTTCAATCAGAATACTCATTCCGTCATCACTTCTTAAATTTAACATGCATCTTGCCGCACGAAGTCTGACATGCTCATCAGGTGAGCCTAATAATATAGAAAGCTTACTTAAACATTGATTGCCCATAGCTTCGAGAGCCAACTCTCCTTCATCGCTCTCAGGATGTTCAACTATTTGCTGAATATGTTTTTCTATTCTTTTTGGTTCGTTTTCTGGTACATCATAAACATATGTTGACTTTAATAACTCAATGAATTTTCCCCTGTGAGCCTGATATTTAGATGGTATGCTGATTTCGATTATTCCTTCTTTTGCAGCACGGGCGGTATTCCGGCCAAAGCGGAAATTTAATTTATTACGAATATTGTTCGTAAGTTCAAAATCCGGTGTGTTGAGAACAAACCCAATAATATATTTTGTAATTACTTTTCCGCCGCCAAGGACATAACCTGTTCTCTTGTCAATAGGTGTATCTGATATTTGATCTGTAAAAACAGGGCCAATAACATCAGCGAGTACATCAGTTTTAATGCCGAAAGTACCGATGTCTTTTAAATCACTATGATATAACCAGCCATTTTCAAGAGATACTGTTTGTGTTCCCTGATACGCGGTTACTTTAACATCGAAATAAGACTCACCGGAATCTTCAACTGGCATGGTACCATTAATTACGACAACTGCAGTATTTAAACTATCAATAAGACTATTTATGTTCAATGGTTCGTCTTCTGGTAATTCGGATAAAGCATATTGCTCGAGGTACTGTCTAATTGAAGCAGGGCATTCCGAAGAACCTTTGCCATTAAGTCCACCGACTAATCCGATACCTTCTACCGGTACAGATTTAGGGGAATCAATCGTGACTAATGAGCCTAACATAACATCCGGATTCAGCTTATTTGAAGTCTTTTTGCTATTTGAATTGCAGCCGGAAAAGACAGACAAAAAGCACAGGAATATTAGTGTAAAATGTATTTTTCTCATGACAAATAGTTTAACTAATAGAGATTATTACGTCAATAGAGAAAATCTGCTAAAAAAAGGGTTAATCAGCCCTTTAGAGCAAAAATATGCAATAAAAACTTCTTTTCTGGTATAAAGGGCTGTATTTTTATGATGTTGTTAAAAAATCCAGGTATAAGTTCCTTACACGAATAGATTTACGTTTCCAGCTTCAGCCTGATTCAGGTACATGGCAACGCCGCCGAATTCTATGCTGTCGATTAGTTCCTCTTTCTTTATTCCCATGATATCCATCGACATTGTGCATGCGACAAGCCTGACTCCTGAAGCTTTTGCTTTTTCGATGAGTGTTTCGAGCGACGGAACATTCTTTTGCTTCATAACGCCTTTAATCATGGCTGTTCCCATTCCTGCCATATTCATTTTCGAGAGTTTAAGCTTTGACGAGCCGCGAGGCATCATCATGGCAAACATCTTTTCCATAAAGCTTTTATGAACCGGAACGGAAATGTTTTTACGCAGGACGTTCAAACCCCAGAAAGTAAAGAACATAGTAACTTCTGAATCCATCGAAGCGGCGCCATTTGCGATAATGAATGAAGCCATTACCTTATCGAAATCACCGCTGAAAACGATAATTGTTTTATTTTTGAAGGTTTTATCACTTACAACACATGCTTTTGCCTGTTTTTTAACGATAGTAGCTTTGAAGGCTCCATTCTCATTAACTAAATCTGCAAGCTCATTACCTGTACTTTTGCACCAGGCCGGGATATCTGTTACAAAGCCTGGGTCGCGAGTTGAAATTGAAACCGCCTGGTCAGCCTGCAATTTGCTCAATTCTTCTTTAAGCTGCAAAATAGGGCCCGGGCATTGCAATGCACATGCATCTATATGTTTTACTGGTTCAGATATCTTTTTTTTTTCTTTTGTTGTTTCCATCACAGCGCCTGCATCATCTTTCATTTCAATTTTCTTTGTTGGTTTCAGTGTTTCAAAGCCGGTAGATACACTTGCTTTATATGTTTTATACCCGCCGGTGAGATTGCGGCAGTTAAAACCGTTTTGTGTCAGGATGCGACAGGCAATATAACCTCGAAGTCCGACCTGGCAGAACACAAGTAATTCCTTATTCTTTGGCAGTTTGTCCAAGCTGCTGCGCAATCGATCCACAGGTATATTAATTGCGCCGCTTATCGTACCCGCTTCGACTTCCGCCGGTGTTCTTACATCAAGAATGACCTGGTTTTCATCCGGATTAATTACATCTTCGACATAGCAGGTTTTTGTAATACCATCAAGAGCGTTTGCTGCTGCAAAGCCTGCGTAATTAATCGGATCTTTTGCTGAACCATAAGGAGGAGCATAGGCAAGCTCAAGTTCAGCCAGGTCACGTACCGTCATGCCCGCCCGAATTACGGTAGCGAGAACATCTATGCGTTTATCGACTCCGTCTGAACCTATTGCCTGCGCACCTAACAATTTTCCATTTTCCGGATCATAAATCAATTTCAAACTCATCTGGCTTGAGCCGGGATAATAAGTGGCGTGATTGGCCGGATGTACATAAATTTTTTCGTATGGTTTACCAATTCTTTTACATGTTTTTTCAGTCAATCCCGTCATTCCGACAGTCAGGTCAAAAACTTTGCAGATTCCAGTACCCTGAGTTTTCTTATATTCAGTATTGATACCCATTATATTATCGGCCGCAATACGTCCCTGTCTGTTTGCCGGACCTGCCAGGGGAACCAGGCTTGCAAAGCCTCCGACAAAATCTTCTACTTCGACCGCATCGCCTACCGCGTAAATATCAGGATCGCTTGTCTGCATATGCTTATCTACTGCGATACCTCCGCGGGAACCGATAGTAAGTCCGGCATTTTTAGCAAGCTTGCTTTCAGGCTTCACGCCGACTGCCATGATAACTATCGAACAGGAAAGAGTGTCACCGGAACTGAGATGAACATTTAATTGCGAATTATTTTCTTCGATAGCGGTTACTGAATTACCAAGACGCAGGTCAACTCCATGTAATCTCAATTGCATGGCAACTTCTGATGCCATCTCATGATCGATTGGCCCGAATACCTGTTTCTCAAGTTCGGCTAAAGTTACATCAATTTTGCGATGCCGCAAAGCTTCCGCCATTTCAAGACCGATATATCCGCCGCCGACAATTAATACCCGGCCATCAGGATTTTTATCAATCGCCTTCATAATTGCGTCCATATCAGGTATGGACCTGAGCGTGAAAACATTTTTCGAGTTGATGCCGGGCAGATTCGGTTTGACTGGTTCGGCGCCGGGACTTAATATGATTTTATCATAAGGCTCCCTGTATTCACGATTCTGTGCCAGGTCGCGCACAATGACTTCTTTTGTTTTTCTATCAATACCAATTACTTCTGTCTTTACACGAACATCTATATTAAAACGAGATTTCATCGCTTGCG
>CAZMPL010000056.1:0-4202 GCA_964567805.1 uncultured Pirellulales bacterium
GCGGCTATTTTGAAAATTCTCAAATCAGGTTTGCGGAAATTGAATTGATAAGAATAAAGTCGCACATCAAAAAAATCCAGGATTCCTATCTCTTCAAGCTGCTTTTCGATAGAGTATGCGCTTACGAAAGTATTTGAGAGAATACCAAGCTTGAGTCCAGCTTTTTTCAATGAGTTTATAGTCTGTTTTATATCAGGCTCAATTTTTGCGACTTTGCTTAGCGGCTCATACCAAAGCCAGGCAAAATGGTCCCATTGTTCGTTATTTAGTCTGAATCCTTTTTTTGTTCCGATTTTTTTAAGAAATGCCGATGAGTCAAAATCGTTGCCTGTTATCGCGGAAACCAAATTTCTCAAACGAAGTGAAATTAGATTTCGCCAGCAATAAATTTTGAAATTGCCAACCGGCTGGCCGTGGCTTTTAAGATAATCGTACGAAAGTTTTGCGCCTTCTTTGAAAAGTTCTACAAGATTAACTTTCCCGAAATTCAGGATAGTCTCACCAAGATCAAAAACAATTGCTTTTATTTTATGTTGAGTTTTGTTTATTGCGTTTTGCGTATTCATCATAGATTTCATATTGCGTATTATGTATTGTGAGCCTGGCCATCTGGAGCATGCCATCCCAGCGACCTTGCGGGACTTTTGCATTTATTCTCGCAATACACATTACGTATGACGCATTATCTTCTGGGCGGCAGTTCTCCTTCGAAAACTTCTTTTAACCAGTCAAACATTTCCTGGTCAGAGATAGCCGAGATTCTGTCTGCTTCGTATTCGGTATCTATCGTATTTTTGATTTTTTCGATACGCGGATCATGCTTTTCGATTTCGATAACAAATCTTGATTCGATCCAGTGTTTAATACCTGCTGCGCCTGATTTATCTGTAATTGCAACATCAACCGGGCGTCTGAGCAGTTTTTGTGTATCGAAGCAGTTATAGATTTCTTCGTTTTTCAGCAAGCCGTCTGCGTGAATACCAGCGCGAGTGACATTGAAATCTGCGCCGACTAAAGGATAATTTGACGGTATTTCGAAGCCAAGGTCTTTTTTAGCGTATTGCGCCAGTTCCGTTATCGCCGTGTAATTTACGCCTTGTGTTATACCTTTCAATTGAGCATGTTCGATGATTAATGCTTCAAGTGGAGGATTGCCGGTTCGTTCGCCGGAACCGAAAATAGCCGCGTTAGCCGCACTGCAGCCATATAACCATGCGGTTGATGCGTCAATAAGGACTTTGTGGAAGTCGTTATGTCCGTGCCATTCGAGCATTTCCGCGGGAACGCCTATTTTTCTTAACCCGAGAATCATTTTAGGAATACTTCTTGGTAAAGCGACTCCGGTCCATGGTATTCCGAAACCGAGTGTATCACATAAACGAATTTTGATTGGCTGGTTATATTGATCGCCGAGTTTCATAAGTTCTGCGACGAAAGGAAGAACAAAGCCATCGTAATCAGCTCTTGTAATATCTTCGAGATGGCATCTTGGTTTAACTCCGTTATCAAGAGCCGCTTTTGCGATATCGAGATAAGAATTCATAGCCTGAGAACGTGTTTTGCGTAATTTCAGGAAAATATGATAATCGCTCGCTGAAGTTAGAATGCCCGTTTCAGTGAGGCCCATTTGTGAAACTAATTTGAAATCGGCTGCTACTGCACGAATCCAACCTGTTATTTCCGGATATTTATAGCCGCGTGCTTTGCAGAGTTCCACTGCTTCTCTGTCGCGGTCTGAATACAGGAAAAATTCGCATTGACGAATAAGGCCTGTTCCGCCATCTATTTCGTGGAGTAAATCATAAATTTTCAGGATTTGCTTTGGAGTAAAAGGTGGGCGCGCCTGCTGGCCGTCACGAAAAGTAGTATCGGTTATCCAGATATTTTCTGGCATATTGTATTCTTCTTTTTTGTTATCAAACTCAATTCGTGGAAACTCTGAATAGGGAAACATTTCCCGGTATAGGTTAGGTGTTTCCACATCTGCAAGCTTAATATTCTTTTTTGCCATATTTATACTCCAAAAAAAAAGCCGACCAGTGCTGATACGGCATAAAATCGATATGGTTTGATTTTTTTACTATTATGCAAATCTATTAAAGGGCAATAGCCGAGGTGGGAGTCGAACCCACACACCCTAGTGGGCAGGGGATTTTAAATCCCCAGCGTCTGCCATTCCGCCACTCGGCCGTGTACCTTTATTAATTTGTACCAGAACACATTTTCTTAACTCTGGATGCTGAAATATTAATGTATTTGTACATAATTTGCAAATAGATTCTAAAAATCAATATATATTCAGATATGATTTTTTTATATTACTTTTGAATGAAGAGGTTTTATTGAAATTTTAGATTTTTTGACCTGCTACAGCTAAAACTAACGCGAATACTTTGTTTGCTCCAGCTTCTTTGAGTGTTCGAGCGCATTCGTTTAATGTAGCACCGGTTGTTTTGATATCATCTATAAGGCAGATGTTTTTATAGGACAATGCGTGTTTGTTTCGTATCGCAAAAGCACCTTCAACATTTTTACTGCGTGCTGCCGGGCTTGCCATCGTTGGCTGCATCTTAGTATTGCGAATACGCACAAGCTCAGTATTGATTTTTGCAGACGGATGCTTAAGTCTCCTTGCGATAATTTCAGATTGATTGTATCCTCGTTTAAATCTTCGTGTCCAATGGAGAGGTACTGGTACAAAATAGTCAATATCTTTGTAAAAACAGCTTCCCTGCAGTGCTGAATCAGCAAGAAAACCCAGTGTGGAATCAAACTCGGTTTTTCCATTTTTAAATGCCAATATCATGTTTTGAAGGATATTGGCGTAGATTCCGGCGCGCGCTATGCCGTCAAAAACGATTTCTTTTCCCTGGCAATCCGGGCATACACCATCAATCATTCCTGCTGTGCTTGCATCACGGCCGCAGCGGGAGCAATAATCTGATCCAGTACACATAATCAAATCATTCCAGCATTCTTTGCACAGGTTGTTTTCAGTTTCATTTATACTTTTATTACAATTTATGCAAACCGCCGGCCAGAAAAGCTGTATAATACTATGAAAGACAAAGTTAGTTTTTTGCTTAATCATAAAAAGCCCTCTGACTTTTCCCTTAATAATGAAAACTAATATAATGTTATATTGATTATTAAACAAATGGAAAAGGAAGAATAGAAGCAAAAAGGAATAATTTGAAAATGCAGTATAAGTAATACTGAATATGTGTGCAGTATTACTTATGTATATAAATGTTTTCTATGATAAAAAAGTTTATCTTTTTATTTAGATATTATTATATGTGTTTATCTGGTAAGGAGTTATGAGTATATAAAAAAGAGGTATTCAGGAGTTTTTGTCTAAAGTGCCATTGACTAATACATCTTTTGTCGTTATAATCACATTTTTATGGTAAGATTAGGAAGAACAACTGGTAAAAAACTGACTAAAAAATCCTCCTCCAAGGTTGCCAAAGTAAAAAGTAAAATAGCTTTCCAAACATTTAAGGAAGCAATTGAATATCTTTTTGACAGGACAGATTATGAGAAGGCAGAGGTTGTGCGCTATAATGTCACAACTTTCAGTCTTGATAGGATGGAGAAACTGCTTTCTTTATTAGGCAATCCACACCTGAAATTCCCTACAGTCCATATTGCCGGTACAAAAGGTAAAGGCTCGACCGCTACAATGCTGGCCAGAATGCTCGAAGCCAATGGTTACAAGGTGGGATTATATACATCGCCGCATTTGTTGAAAATACAGGAAAGAATCGCTGTTAATTCTGAAATGGTTACAGAAGATGAGATTCGTGATCTGATGAATCGTGCTTATGCAGCGATTGAAAAGATGTCAAAAACGGATCCGCCAACTTTTTTCGAGATTTTTACCGCATTGTCATTTATGCACTTTGTAGATAAAGCGGTTGATATCGCGGTAATTGAGACAGGATTGGGTGGAAGACTCGATAGCACAAACGTTATTCAGCCGACAGTTGTCGGTATTACAAGTCTTAGTATTGACCATATGATGCAGCTTGGAGATACGATAGACAAGATCGCCTGGGATAAGGCAGGAATAGCTAAACCCGGAGCAACTCTTGTCACTGCGGCAGATGCAGGCTGGGATACAATTGCTAAGACTGCCAGAGAGCAGGGTGTCGAGAATATCTGGAAGGTAACCATTAAGTAAGCCGCATGCGCAAGTA
>CAZMPL010000056.1:4212-10464 GCA_964567805.1 uncultured Pirellulales bacterium
AATTTATTAAAAGCTGATTTGATTGTAACTGGAAGCGATATCGATTTTTCTCATCGTTTTGAGACTTCTCGTGAACACGGACCTCATACCCGAATTTGCCTGACTACTCCTACGAGCAAGTTTGAGCATCTTCGTGTTCCTCTTCACGGCAAACATCAGGCGATAAACTGCGGCCTGGCTTTGGCTATGCTCGATAAACTCAGATCGCTTGGTTATAATATCGATAACGAAAAAGCGGCGGCAGGACTCGAAAAAGTTTCTCTTCCGGGAAGAATGGAAATAATCTGCAAAGATCCGAGAATTATGATAGACGCGGCTCATAACGCAGCGAGTATTCGTGCCTTGATACATGCTATCGGCCAGAATATTCCTTATGATTCTATGATTGTAATTTTCGGCTGCAATTCTGATAAAGACATAGTTGGAATGCTTAAAGAGCTTCAGTTTGGTGCTGATAAAGTCATTTTTACCAGAAGCAACTCGCCTAAAGCAGTTTCACCTTCTGATTTAGCGGATATGTACACCGATATATGCGGCAAAATGTGCCAGTATGCACCGAGTTTGGGACAGGCTTTGCAAATTGCAAATAGCGCAGTCAGCAGAGAAGACCTGATTTGTATTACGGGAAGCTTCTATCTTATCGGACAAGCTAAGCTTCGTTTTCAATCTCAGCCGGAACCGGTACTCACAACTGTATAATTCAAACAGTCCCGCTTTAAAAGTCATTCTGTGGTATTGATGGATTCTCTATAATTATTCCTCTCAATTGAAAGACTTCATATACAGCAATTGTTTGACAGAGCGACTATTTAAACATATCATTATCAGCAGGACATTGAACTTTTTTATTGGATTGCATGAATGAGATTCATTCTTGATTTTCTATATATAATTGCATTGGTACTTTATAGTCCCGTCTTTTTGTATCGAGTCGTGAAACACAAGCGATACAGAGACGGCTGGGATAATCGATTAGGAAAAATCTCACGTGATAATCCGGAAAAAAAATGTATCTGGATTCACGCCGTAAGTGTAGGCGAAGTAAACGCCGCGAAAACTATCGTACATGAACTTAAAAAAAGTTTCAGTAATTTTGAGATTGTCATAAGTACAACAACCGATACAGGTCAGGCACGTGCAAAAACGATTTTCGGTAATGAACATAAAATAATATATTTCCCTTATGATTTTTCCTGGGTAATAAGAAAAGCATTCCGAAATATTAATCCCGCGATTTGCCTTTTGATGGAACTTGAAGTCTGGCCGAATTTTGTCACTACCGCAAAGAGATTGAATGTCCCTGTAGTAATAGTGAATGGTCGAATAAGTGACAGGAGTTTTTTAAGATACAGTAAAATAAGACCCCTTATAAAAGGAGTCTTTTCTAAAATTGATCTCGCTCTCGCTCAAACTCAGGAATACGCGGACCGTTTCAAAAGCATAGGTGTCCCGGAAAAAAATGTTGTTGTCACCGGATCGCTGAAATATGACACTGCGCAAATAACGGATAAAGTGGAAGGCTCAGATATCCTTGCCGAACAGCTAAAACATGTAGGGTGTGCTGTGCACACCAATTCAAATGATGGTGTGCACAGCACACCCTACATGTGGGTAGCCGGAGGAACAGGCCCGGGCGAAGAAGAGATTGTTCTCGATGTTTACAAACAATTAATTCAGAACTCAGAACTCAAAACACAGAACGAATTACTTCTTGTAATTGTCCCTCGCAAACCGGAAAGATTCGATGAAGTTGCGCAAATGATTACAAATGCAGGTTTCGAATGTATGCGTTACAGTACATTCAAGGAAAACAGGACACAGAAAACAGAAAACAGTACTCATTCCTCCATCGTCAATCGTTCCTCGTCAATCATTCTACTCGGTGACACAATGGGCGACCTGCGAAAATTTTATTCACTCGCGACAATAATTTTTGTAGGAAGGTCACTCGTTCCGATGGGAGGTTCGGATATGATGGAAGCGGCCGCTCTCGGAAAATGTACCATGTTCGGCCCGCACACTTTCAATTTCAGACAGGCTGTCGATGCTCTTGTTAAAGATAATGGAGCTATAGTCGTAAACGACAAAGAAGAACTTCTCGAAGCAATGCAAAAATGCCTGAGCAATCCAGACTACGCCCAAAAAATCGCAAAGTCCGGCCAACAAGTAATAAAAAACAACCAGGGAGCTACAAAAAAAACAATTGAACAAATCAAAAAGCTTTTAAGTAAGACTTAATACAATTAGAAAGAGGATTTTTTCTGAACAGGAAAAAGCACATAATACATGTTTCAATATTAGTGCTATTCTTAACATTTTGCTGTGGATGCTCGGCTTATCATTATTGTATTGGCAAAACGATAAGAACAGGAACGTCTTTTAAAACAGTTTATAATCTTATGGGTAAACCGGATATTGGATTTGGATTGCCGCAGAGAAACACCGATGAAGCATCATGGCTTTATTACAAAATACCTTTCGATAAATACCTCGTGGTTAATTTTAAAGGTTATTATGTTGATGCTCCACCAACTTCAATTGAAAATAAATTTGCGATAATTGAATAATAATGTCAGGATTTATTTGAGTATATTCTTGTTAATAATTCTTTTGCTTTGAAAATTGTTTTTGCCAAAAAGATTTTTCTCTCGAGAGATTTTATTTCTGAATCATCTGGTGACAAATCACTGGCATTCATGATTCTGTCTGAAGCATCGTTAAGTCTTCCTGTCAAGAGATAAACTTTTGCTGAATCTTTTAACGCCGCAACGTGTTCGCTGTTAATATCGAGTGCGTGTGAGAATAGTTCCGAAGCTTCCTCGTATTCTTTTCTCATCGCGCTTGCCAGTCCGAGATAATAATATGCGTCTGCACCTGTGGTATTATTATCAATCGCGCGCAGCAAACAATGTGTCGCACAGCCTATGTCACCGAGTGTTAAAAACATCGAGCCCATCGAAACTAAAGTGTCACCGTCCTCCAAAGCCAGTTTCATCTCAGTAATCAGGTATGATCTTGCCTGTTCTTTCTGCTCGTTCATAAGAGCATATTGTGCAAGTCTGTATCGTGGTCCCTGAAGACTATCATCGCTTTCGATTGCTTTATTGAAATACTCGACCGCTTTATCGTAGTCACCATCCTGGAAAGATATTTCGCCGCGATAGAATAACGCGGGAGCGTAAAGCGAGTTGAATTCCAGAATTCTGTTGAACTTTTCCTTGGCTGCTTCCAAATCTCCGGTTTCAAGCTGGAACAATCCGAAATCGAAAATTACATCCAAATCGCCGGGATTCATACGAAGTTCAGAAAGGAAATATGCTTTTGCTTTTTCGTAATCGCCGCATGACCAGTAAGCCTGTGCGATTCGATAGTTAATTTGAGGGTGACTCATTTCAAGTTCGGCGGTTCTGAGCCAGCAGCCAACCGCTTTTTGATATTGGCCGCGAGCGTACAAGCTGTTTCCGATATTGTAAAAACACAGAGCGCAATTTGGTTTTATTTGTTGAGCGGTGTAGAACATTTCCTCCGCCTGATCATGCAGACCCATTTCGGTATATGTAATTATCCGATTGCAGTAAGAAGGTTCGAAATCCGGCTCCAGTTCCTGTATCCTCTCGAATATTTCGATTGCCTGGTCATATCGACCGACGCGTGTATAATCCACGGCTAACGAATTCAATATTTCCAAATCGTCCGGACTTAACTGTAATGCAATTTCATATTCGTTTATCGCGTCATCGAAACGGTCTATCGCGTCGAGTGTAAGTGCTTTATTGAAATGCCATGTTCCATTAGCGGGATTTATCTCAAGTGCCGTTTCGATTGCCTCGAGCGCCTGAGGCATTTTCCCGTCTTCGTAAAATTCAAAGGCTTTGTGTGCCTTGCGTTCAGCTTTGTCGTATGAGCCAAATTCCATATCATCAAAAAGCATCGTATCCACCTTGATAAAGATAAATATTGAATAATTGCACTGCCTTATGGCATTTTTTTAACTTAATATCAGTATCGCCTACAAAAAGGCTCTGCCTTAGTACATTCATCCGGCGAAGAAATCTTTTTATATATACGAAAATCACTCTTGTAATTCATTTTGTAAATCGTTATAATTACAGGGCTTAGCAGTATTTTATGCTTAGTGTTTTGAAACAAATACTTTTTGGAAATTTGTTTTTATGGAAAGTTGCAGGAGATAGTCTTATAATATCTCTTTGAAAAAATAGTATGCGGCTGAAGAAATGGCCAAATACGTTTGTGTAATGGCATGGAGAAATTGAAGCATGATACATGAAATAAAAGGTCAGATAACACCTGGCAAAGGTAATTATGGTATCGTCGTGAGCAGGTTTAACGAGTTTATCACATCGAAACTGCTCGGCGGGGCGATAGATTGTCTCCAGCGTCATGGCGCTTCCGATGAGCAGATACATGTAGTATGGGTTCCCGGCGCATGTGAAATCACACAGGCCGCAAAAAGAATGGCCGGCAGCGGTAAGTATGCAGCCGTCATTTGTCTCGGCGCGGTTATCAGGGGCCAAACCTCGCACTATGATTATGTTTGTCAGCAAGTAGTTAAAGGTATCGGACAGATTAACTATGATTGTGCTACGCCTGCTGTTTTTGGTGTTCTGACCTGCGAAACGTTCGAACAGGCCGTTGAGAGAGCAGGAACAAAGATGGGTAATGCCGGTTCGGACGCAGCTCGGACTGCAATGGAAATGGCAAATGTGATAACACAAATGCAATAGTGTGTTATCGAACGGTCATAAATATTTACTTTACATAGATTGCTCAAACATGGATAGAAGAAGCAGGGCCAGAGAATTAACAATGCAAGCGTTATTTCAGCTTGATGTGCAGGGTGATAACGTTTTTGAGAGTTTGAGCGGATTTTTCATGGAATTTGAAAAAGACACATTTGTGAGTCAGCTTGCATGGAACTGGATGAAGGGTACCTGGGACAATATAAAAGAATGTGATGAGCTTATAACAGCGGCGACAATTAAATGGCAATTCGCAAGACTTTCACCTGTTGACAAAAGTATTTTGAGATTGTCCGTATATCATTTGAAATTTTGTAATGATATTCCGCCGAAAGTTGTTATAAATGAAGCAATAGAACTGGCCAAAAAATTCAGTACTGACAAGTCTCCGGCGTTTGTAAACGGTGTACTTGATGCTATTTTAAAAAAGATAAGTCCGGCATAGTTAAAAATGGATTTTCCGAAAAATGAGAACTATAGCAGTATTAAATCAAAAGGGTGGTGTAGGAAAAACCACAACCGTCGTTAATACCTCAGCAGCTCTTGCTGCAATGGGTGCAAAAGTACTTACGATTGATTTTGACCCACAGGCTCACTTGACAATTCATCTTGGTGTTGAGCCTCAGTCTGTTGATTCAGGCTCGTATAACATACTTACACAATCAGCGAAAATAGAATCAGAAATTATGATGGTTCGCGATAATCTATGGTTATTGCCCGCCAATATTGATCTTGTCGGCGCTGAAAGCGAATTGGTAAGTGTAGTAGGCCGCGAGATTATCCTGCGCGAAGCTCTTGAGCAATGCCGGCAGGAATTTGATTATTGCCTGATAGATTGCGCTCCATCACTTGGTTTGCTCACTCTTAATGCTCTTGCCGCCGCACAGGAAGTATTGATTCCTCTTCAGCCGCACTTCCTTGCACTTCAGGGTTTTGGAAAACTATTACAAACAGTAGAAATCGTAAACAGAAGAATCAATCCCGGCTTAAGGGTAAGCGGTATTCTGTTGTGCATGTTCGATAGCAGAGCTTCACTTCCGAACGAAGTAAAAACTGATATCGAAAGATTCCTCAATGACGCCAGAGGTACAAACAGTGCATGGTCCGAAGCTCGTGTTTTACCTGTTCTTGTAAGAAGAAATATTAAACTCGCCGAAGCTCCAAGTTATGGGCAGACTATTTTCGAATATGAAAATTCATGCAACGGAGCACAGGACTACCAGAAAGTTGCAGAATTTATTCACGGCAAGGTAAGCGACACAAAGGAAGTATCCGTACCTGAGAAAGTTCAGGAAAACGCCGAACAAACAGAGCCGGTTCAAACAGAAATTCAGCCTGAAAATATGGAACAGGCACAGGAGTCTGATTCACAAAGCGTTGAAAATGTTGAAAACCAGGAAAGTTTTGAAGAAACAGAAAATGAAGTTTCCCAAAATGATTCTGTTTCCGAGCCGGAAGAATATTACACTTTATCAGAAGAGAATAATCAGGT
>CAZMPL010000056.1:10564-14666 GCA_964567805.1 uncultured Pirellulales bacterium
ATTCTGTTTCCGAGCCGGAAGAATATTACACTTTATCAGAAGAGAATAATCAGGTTGAAGATAATCAGGAAAATCCTGACGGAATTGAAACTGAATATTACACTCCATCTGATGAAAATGAACAGTTGAATGATGAACAGGCTCAGGTTGCTTCTCCTGATACAAGCAATGCTCAGAATGATTCAAATAAACCAGTAGTACCGCAAAGTAATAATAATTTCCGTCAACCCGGGTATATCATTCCGAAATATGAAGATTTGAAAAAATATAATTTCCGAAATGGCCAGCAAACAGTCAGTCAAGAGCAGCCAAATCAGGAATTACAATCTGGACAGTCTGCCGGGAATGAGATTCCCCAAAAACCTCCGATTGAAATCAGGGAAATTCCATCGCATTCTTCTTCAGAGCCTGAACAGCAGTACACACAAGTTCCGGAAGAATCCAATTCGCCTGAACAAAATGAGAATAATCCACATCCTGAGAATCAGGGAATTTGATTTTTCGATAATTGTCTATTACTTGTCTTTATCCAAAGCAGTTCGATATAGCCAATATGCGACACCAATCAGAAGTATTACTCCAATAAAACCACTGTATGGTATAGTCTTTTTATAATGTTCCGTTATCAGCGGCAACTTGATTTCGTATTGTTTCAAAATTACGATAGGTATTGCAAGGAGTATTCCCATTAAAGCTTCGCCCGTAATAAGTCCCGAAGCAAATAAGAGTCCGTTCTTCGCCGGGCTTTCAACTTCTTCGACTATTCCATCGGAGAGTTTGTCACGCTTCCTGACTAACTGATGAATAATTCCTCCGACAAAAATCGGTACTGCTAATTCGAATGGTAAATAAATTCCGATAGCTACCGCAAGAACAGGCGTACGGAATGAACTTTTTTTTGCTTCCAAAACTCCGTCGCAAATTATCAAAACAATCGCGACCACCATACCTATAAACACAAAGACCCATGGGATATCTCCCTTAAATACTCCCTGTGCAACCGAAGCCATAAGATTTGCCTGAGGAGCTGCCAGGGCATCCGGATTATCTGAGTGACCGGCAAATCCATATGCTTTGAAAAGAAGCATAAGAACCGGCGCAATAACAAGAGCGCCCGCAAGTGTTCCGGCAATCTGCATAACCTGCTGTTTCCACGGAGTAGCGCCGATTATATAACCGGTTTTCAGGTCCTGCATATTGTCACCTGCGATAGCGGCCGCACAGCAAACTACTGAACCGATAATTATTGCCGCCGGAGGTCCATTCTCTGCGGATTTTCCCATTAATATGAGTAATAACAAAGAAGATACTGTCACTGTCGCGATAGTGACACCTGAAATAGGATTATTTGATGAGCCTACGATTCCCGCCATATAACCGGCAACCGCAGAAAAGATGAATCCTGCCACAAGCATTAATATAGACATTGGGATTGAAACGCTTTCATTACGAACAAAGTGTTGATAGACCAGGTATAATGGAACAGCAGAAGCTATAATAAGAATCATTATCCATTTCATCGGCATATCTTTATCCGTGCGTTCTATCGTAACATTACCACCAGTGGTTTTCTTATAAGCAGCTAAACCGCTTGTGATACCGCTTAGCAGAGATTTTCTCATCTGGAATATTGTCCATAAACCGCCAATGAGCATTGCTCCGACACCAATGTATCGAGTTTGTTCCTTCCAGATTGTGCTTGCCTGTTCGACGGCACTTGCATCCTGAACTCCATTTGACAATGCGGCACAAATCGGAATAGCGATAAACCAGTTAAGTGCGCCTCCAACGAAAATCAGTATAGCAATATTCAAACCTACAATATAACCAACAGCAAGCAAAGCGGGACTTAAATCCGAACCGAAATATGCGATTGAACCACCGATTCTTTTTGCTCCTTCGACCGCTCCGGGCCAGAACCCAAACAATCCTGCTCCAATCTTAAACAGTCCACCTACTAAAGAAGCCTTCGCGATATGCCAGACACCTTTTCCGCCGCGTTGTCCTGTTTCGAGAACTTCTGCGGTAGCGATACCTTCAGGGAACTGCAATTTTCCTTCGACAATTAAAGAGCGTCTCAAGGGAATTGTAAAAAGCACACCGAGCAAACCACCGAACGCCGCGATTATAGTTGTCCAGAAATAGCTGAATTCTTTCCAGAAGCCCATTAGCACAAGCGCTGGGATAGTGAAAATAACACCCGCGGCCAGTGACTCACCAGCCGAAGCCGCGGTCTGGACTATATTGTTTTCAAGAATATTGCTTTTGCGAAACAATCTTAATATACCCATTGAAACAACCGCAGCCGGTATAGACGCAGATACAGTCATGCCCGCGAATAAACCAAGATAAGCGTTAGCCGCGGCCAGTATCATCGAAAGTAGCACACCAAGAATAAATGCTTTGACTGTTATTTCTGGTATAGAATTGTTTTCTGATTTCATAGCTATTCCTTTTTGATTACTTTACAAACTGCTCGACAAAATATTTCGCAGTTAAAGGTTCGCCGGTCGCACGCTCTATCATTACATTCCATCTGTATTCGGCGCATGGCCTGAAGATATTCTCTGTGATGAAATTACCTACTTTCTTTTGCCCGACGTAACTTACATTGTCACTCGATTTTAAATCGAGAACTTTATAAACAAGATGATTGTGTAATTGTGACGCAAACAATTCGCCAAGCAAATAATTATGATAGTAAACCGGCGCGATTGTAAAATGAATCTTTGCGGCCCAGTCCGGCTCATTCCTGCCGGCAGGCGCTTTTATGAATTGATACTTCTCAACCATCTGCCACCATAATTTATTCATGTCCTGGTCTGGATTTGCGTAAAGTTCTTTTTCGAAATTGTACATGACCATCGCCCATCGTGCGAAAATAAGCTGCTTCAACTGGGCATATTTGTCACTAACCTTTCTTATTTCATCCCGTTGTTCATCGGTTAAATCCAGCATCTGCTGCATCCATGCGGGATTGCGGCTGAGCCTGCCGAAGAACATTGCTATTGCCTCGGTTGTGAAAATATGCGCTGGCTGCTTGAGAATATAAGGCAAGTTTGGATCATGGTATTTATCATAATTAGCATGTCCAAGCTCGTGCAGCATGGTTTCCATCCATGTCTCATTGTTTTTCACGTTGCACAAAATTCGCACGTCACCTTCTCTGTCAATATCTGTACTGAATGCATGGGGATTTTTACCGTCACGTTCGTAAAGGTCACTATTGGCAATAATGCCATCGACAGGAAGACCTATTCCATCATAAAATTTCTTCGCAAGCTCCACGACATCCTTATCCTTATAATAAGAATCCAAATCGACATTGTAAACAAGCGGTGTTTCCTGGAAGTACGGATCGTGATAATGCCATGGCATTAATTCATCGACTGATATGCCGCAATTTTTAGCGAGTATTACATCGAGTTCAGCTTTTAATTTTCTATAAGGCTCGTTAGTCAATTCGTATAACTCAGTGAAAATTCTATCAAGCTCGTTCACATCCTGCTCTGCGGTTGTTAGTGAAAGCGTATGATAGTTCGCAAAGCCGAATTTTTGTGCGGCCTGATTTCGCAGCTTAACAAGCTTAATCAGGTCACCTGCAACTTCGGGACCGACCTGTTTGCTTGCGAGCCATGCCTGTTTGCGTTTTTCTGAATCTGTTTCAGTTTTAAGGATTTCTTTAATTCTGTTGTCAGTAACTTTCTCGCCGTTGATTGTGCCGCGGAAATTACTGAAGTTCTTTTCGATATCGCTGCCCAGGTCAACAATCTGCTTGAGCAATTTCGGCTCGATTTGATTTTCGAGAAAACCGTTATATAACAAATCGAGCTGCCTTGCTAAGATTTCATCCTTTATTTCGCCCGAAGCCTTCATTTCTTTAAGCATAGCAAAATCTTTTGGATTGCTGTAAATCTTGCGAATTTTCAATGTTAATTTGCTCACTTTAGCGTAATCCTCATCTTTTCCACTTGTAGCGGCTTCCCAATAGGCAAGGTTATTTTTTTTGCTTAACGGCTTGACTTTCGCGACATGTTTATTTATGAATGTTTGCAATTTTTCCTCCTTCGTTACTTGTGCACAACCTGATATGGCGGCGATT
>CAZMPL010000057.1:0-14442 GCA_964567805.1 uncultured Pirellulales bacterium
GTCAAAAATAATCGTTGAAAAGCAATAATATAACGATAGAATCAGGTAACAAGTATAGAATTCGTAATTTATTACTTGAAGCGAATTCTATATCCAATATTAACAAATGCGAATTTTATTGTGGAGATTATAACATGTCAGGAAAGAAAATATTAATCACATTAATTGTATTATCTGCAACAGGATTATGTTTTGCAAGAATGGGACAGGTTCCGGTTCAAATACCGGCTGATTCTCAACCGTCCATTATTAATATTTCCGGCCAGCAATATCCATGTGTCGATTCTCAGAGACGAGCTATATTTCGTATTAATGCACCGCAGGCTCAAAGTATTAGAGTAAGTCTTGGTAATACAACTTTAACTAAGGGAGAAGACGGCTACTGGACAGGCACTACTGCCCCGCTTGATCCGGGATTTCATTATTATCAATTGGTTATTGACGGCGTGAGTGTATCTGATCCTGCTACTGAATCATTTTACGGTACAAGCAAAATGTCAAGCGCGATTGAAGTTCCTGATCCCGGTGTGGATTTTCATCTCATAAAAGACGTGCCGCATGGTAATATTCGGACAGACAGGTATTTCTCGAAACGAACAAAATCATGGAGGCGATTTTTCGTTTACACTCCACCGGGATATGATAAGGACACTAATAAAAAATATCCCGTACTTTATATTCAACATGGAGCAGGAGAAGATGAGCGATGCTGGAATCAGCAAGGCAGGCTCGATATTATTCTCGATAACTTAATCGCTGAAGGCAACACAACACCTTTTCTGGTTGTAATGACTAATGAATATATTGTCAATGACATGGGAGGTTCATACAATTCCGAACCATTCAACCGTTTTATGGATCTTTTCAAAGATGAACTATTTGATACAATAATTCCTTATGTAGAAAATAATTATCGTGCATTAAATGACAGAGAAAATCGGGCAATAGCAGGCCTTTCGATGGGTGGCGGATTTGCGTTCAGAATCGGCATGTTGAATACTGATAAATTCTCGTGGATTGGTGTTTTCAGTTCCAGCGCGTTTCGCGGGCAAGGCAGTAATATTTTCGACGCAGAGGGACAGATTCCTGGAATATTTACAAATCCTGAAAAATTTAACAAATCCCTGAACCTGCTTTATATCTCTACCGGCGAGCAGGATCATTCGTATGAATACACTAAGAAAACTGCTGCTGCATTCAAAGAAAAAGGCCTTGATATAGAATATGCAACGTTCCCCGGTGCTCATGAATGGCATGTCTGGAGAAAAGCCTTACACGATTTCGCTCCGCGATTATTCAAATGAAATTTAATTGCAGTATTGCAAAGAAAGTTTAATTACACCGTACCAACTCCCTGCATTTGAGAAAAATGTTCTCGTACTTTTTGCAGAAATTCAGGTTGAGATAAAAATGATATCACTTTTTCGAATTCCGGTTTGAGTTCATTGAAAAATCCGGTTATTTTTTCCATGTCATCTTCACTGCAGGAGTGTTCAAGGTTTGCGGCTATATCTGTAAGTTGTTTGATTGACAGATTCCTGCCTGCTCCTTTTACCGCATGAGCATGAAACTTGATATTTTTTGTATCATTTGACTTCATAGCTTCGGATAGTTGTTCGAAATGTTTTTTGCTATCTTCGATGTAAGTAGGAAGTATTTCTTCTACTATAGATACATCACCGAAACGATCTATAAGCTGTCCCCAATTGATTATTTCATCTGTATTTGAAGCAAATTCCTTTTGATTCATATCGCTATCCGATTTTGAAATATCTTCTGTTTGTATCAGAACCGGTTCAATCTCTTTCGGACATGCCAAAGAGCCTGTATCCTCATTTAATACCTGCTGTTTTGAAGAGAGATATTTTTTAATTTTCTCCGCAAGAAGAAAACGATCTATCGGTTTTGATAAATAGTCATCACAGCCGGCGTCTAAACATTTTTGAGCATCGCCCTTCATGGCATGGGCAGTCATAGCAATTATAGGTGTTTTTACGCCTTCTTTCCTGAGAATCGTCACGGCTTCATAACCATCAAGGTTCGGCATTTGAATATCCATAAATATCAGGTCATATTTATTGGCAAAAGCTTTCTCGACTGCTTCAATACCATCACAGGCAATAGTTACTTCCAGACCTAACTTGTTTAATAATGATGTTGTGAGCATCTGGTTAGTCTTTACATCTTCAGCGACAAGGATTTGACCGGAAAATTTAAGAGCTTCGAGCTCTTTATATTTAGCGTCTCTGAACTGCTTCGTATTGAATTGTTTATCCAGTACAGGTTCTTTTGTCACGTCAACACCGGCTGGTATTACAAGAGAAAAAGTAGAACCTTGCCCTTCTTCGCTTTTTGCTGAAACCTCGCCGCCAAGAAGCCCGGCAAGCTGTCTTGTAATACTAAGGCCAAGACCTGTGCCGCCGTATTTTCTTGAATGGCTTCCATCAACCTGCGTGAATGGTTTGAACAACTTTTGCAGTTGTTCCGGAGTGATACCAATACCTGTATCTTCTACTTCGAAACGGATAAATGGTTTATCGTTTCTGTTCTCTAAAGAAACATTGATAAAGACATGCCCTTTTTCCGTGAATTTTATTGCATTGCTCACAAGGTTAATCAGGCATTGTTGCAATCGAGCTGAATCAGTAAGTATATTCGCGGGCAGGTTTCCTTTTTGACATATTTCGAATTTAAGGCATTTTTCCAGGGCAGCCGGACGCATCATTGATTCAACTGTTCCGAATAAACGCGCAACCGAACAAGTAGATAATTCAATATCCATTTTACCGGCTTCAATCTTTGAAAAATCTAAAATATCATTAATGACCTGCAAGAGATGTTTACTTCCTTCATGAATGATATTAACGTATTCTCTTTGCTCATCAGTAAGATTTTCATCATTCAATATTTGACAGAATCCCATAATAGCATTCATAGGAGTGCGGATTTCATGGCTCATATTAGCCAGAAACAGACCCTTGGCCTGATTGGCATCTTCAGCCTGCTGCTTGGCAATTACAAGAGATTTTTCCGCTATTTCACGTTCATTCAATTTGTTTCTAAGCATTTCAATCAAGCAATTAAATGATCTCGCCAACCTACCGATTTCATCTTCTTTGTCTGTGTATAGTTTTGTATCAGTATTACATGTCAGATCAATATCTGTATATTTTTCAGTCAGTTTATTTATCGGATCAAGGAGTATTTTTTGTATAAGATACATGAGAGTTGTTAAAATTATCGAACCACTCAAAAATATCGCGGATATAAAATAGCTGATAGTTTCAAGGCCGCTATTATAAATATTTCGCGGCATTGTAACCTTAACGGTTACTTTTTTATCTCCAGATAAATCAGGAATATCCAGATAACCGTCTATTGTACTTTTAACTAAAATGTCCGAAGATGTTGGATTATTATCTATGGCCGTATCATTACTTGCTAATCTTATTTCGAGTTGAGTTTTTTCGCTCAATCTCGCTAATACATCTCTGTTCAAGTAACGACCCATAATTAATGTACCACTGATTGGTTTTTCAAGTGCACCGCTCGAAATTGGCTGTGCCGCTATCATGGTAATCGAGTCTGGAAAAATAATAAAACCCGAATTGGTATCTTCCGGTTCAGACATTGTCAAAAGTGATTTATTCGAAAGGATATTTTCAATCAACGCAGAATTAGGTTCTATGAATTCTTCTTTGTCGAGGTCAATTTCCTTAATACAGAATATTTTACCAGATGTATCAGTAAAAATGATAAAATTGATATTCAGATTTGCTATTGTACTCTCTGATAAATCAGATGTTTCAAAATTCGGGTCTTTGCCGAGTACAAAGTCACGTGCATCATCCCACGGTGCCCAATCTCCACAAGTCTTAGATAAATCTTCTAATTCACCCTCTATGCTTTTCTCTGTGCGTTTAAGATTTTGTTGTACTTGTTTTTCTTCAAGTTCGGCGAAACCTTTTAACACTATTGTCTTGGAAACAATTAGTATAGCAATCAAAGATAATATAATTATGCCAATGATGCTCCACAAGATTTTCTGATTGAGCGATACCAAATATTTCATATTTTTCCTAACTTTATGATATTACACTACGGGTTTTTCTCGTATTCATCGGTTAAAACACTGATGCAGTTAATCTCGTTAAGACGATAATCTTTCAATATATTGACATTTTTGTGTTTTATTTAAAGGGATTGAATTAATGAAATTAAAAACAAAACTTATTATTGGACTTTTTATTATGGCTTCTCTAACATTTGCACAAACCGACCAGATTGAAAAGGAAGAAGCCAAACTTGGTATAGATTTAGATGCTACCTGGGCCAGCAAGTATATCTGGAGAGGATTTGATTTATATGATGACACTGCGGCATTCCAGCCAAGTATAAATTTTGACCTGTTCGGAACCGGATTAAGCGTAAATGTATGGGAATCAACAACATGCAGTCATGGTTGGGGTTCAAGCGAAGAACTTGACTATTCTGTAACATATCAAAACAGTCTTTTTGCGGAAACCAAATATCAAACCGACTACAGCGTAACATGGTTGTATTATGATTACTTTCGCATATCTTCAGATGAAGCTGACTCGCAAGAGTTCGATTTGAGCCTTTGCTGGCCGGAGATTTTGCCTTATAATATTACTCCAAATTACACGATAGCTTATCTATACGCGGCACAAAGCAGCAGTAATGCTTCAAGTATCGAAATGGAAGGATTTGTACACATTTTAGGACTTACTTACGATTATAATCTTCCAGAAACGGACCTGCCCCTGACATTCAGTTGGGATATCACTTATAATGATGGTCAGGGCGGCACAGATATTGACCACGACTGGTCGCATATGACATGGGGAGTCGCGAGCAGTATCGATTTTGGCCCGGGCAGCTTCACTCCCGCCGTTTATTATCAGACCTCTATGGATGATTCAGTAAATGATGAGAACGAATTCTGGACAATGCTCTCTTATACATTAAGCTTTTAAAAAATAGCATAATTACTTTTCTGAAAAGCCGATATACCTTATAATATACATGTAGCTACACTATTATCTTTGTGTAAAAAAGTATTCCTCTTCTATTGGGTGTGAATGGGCATGAATATTTTAGGTATATCGGCATATTATCATGACAGTGCAGCGGCATTGATACGTGATGGTGAAATTATAGCCGCCGCTCAGGAAGAACGATTCACACGCAAAAAACACGATAGCCGATTTCCTTCAAAAGCAATAGAATATTGCCTTAGCACAGCTCAAATTGATATCGAGCAACTCAATTATGTCGTATTTTATGAAAAACCACTTATAAAATTCGACAGATTGCTGGAATCATACATAGCATATGCTCCCTTGGGTTTCAGGCAATTCATGGCGGGAATCCCGATTTGGCTGAATCAGAAACTTCACTTGCCTCGCGAAATAGACAAAGCACTGAATAATAAATACAAAGGCAGATATGTTTTCACGGAACACCACGAATCCCATGCGGCAAGCGCTTTTTTTCCAAGTCCTTTCGAAGAAGCCGCTATTCTAACTATGGATGGAGTTGGTGAATGGGCAACAGCAAGTTTTGGAACAGGACGCGGTAACAAAATTGATATAACAAATGTACTGCATTTTCCTCACTCGCTCGGATTGCTTTATTCCGCTTTTACATATTTCACAGGATTTCGTGTCAATTCAGGTGAGTACAAACTTATGGGACTTGCTCCTTATGGTGAACCGAAATATGCAGACCTGATAATGAAAGAGCTTCTTGACCTTAAAGAAGATGGTTCTTTTCGTTTGAATATGTCATACTTTCCTTATTGTCATAAAACTGTAATGACAGGTAAGAAATTCGAAAAGCTATTCGGAGGTCCGCCGCGAAAATCAGAATCCCCTTTGATCCAGCGTGAAATGGATATGGCCGCTTCAATTCAGGTTGTCACTGAAGAAATAATGCTTAGAATGGCAAAACACGTACACGAGCAAACAGGAATGAAAAATCTTGTTCTTGCAGGCGGTGTCGGTTTGAATTGCGTCGGTAATGGCAGAATTCTTCGTGAAAGCCCATTCGAAAATATCTGGATTCAACCTGCATCCGGCGACGCGGGAGGTGCTCTCGGAGCGGCTTTGTTTGTCTGGTATCAATTGCTCGATAATAAACGCGAAATAAATGGTTTCGATAAGCAGAAAGGTTCACTTCTTGGTCCTTCGTATAGTAATGAACAAATCACCGGATTTCTCGATTCTGTTCACGCGAAATATGAACGCTATTCAGATCAGGAACAATTGATTAACAAAGTCGCGGATTTAATAAACAGCGAAAAAGTTATCGGCTGGTTCCAGGGTAAAATGGAGTTCGGGCCACGTGCGCTTGGAAGCAGAAGCATTATAGGCGATGCGCGCAGCGAAACAATGCAATCGATAATGAACAGAAAAATAAAATTCCGCGAGTCCTTCAGGCCGTTTGCGCCTTGCGTTTTGAGAGAAGATGTCAAAGAATATTTCGATATGCCGGACAGCCAGGAAAGTCCTTACATGCTTTTGGTTGCGCCAGTGAATAAAGACAAACGTTTATCGATAGAAAACAAAAATGAAAATCTAAAAGGTTTGGAAAAGCTAAAAACAAAACGCAGTTCGATTCCCGCGGTTACTCATGTGGATTATTCCGCGCGAGTTCAGACTGTGGATGCGGTTCGCAATCCGAAGCTGCATCGCCTGATGAGTCGATTCAAGGAAATTTCGTCCTGCCCGGTCATAATCAATACGAGTTTTAATATCAGGGGCGAACCGATTGTCTGCACGCCCGAAGATGCCTATAGATGCTTTATGGCAACGAATATGGATGCGCTTGTTATGGAAGATGTATTGCTTTACAAAGAAAAACAGCCGCAGGCAAAAGAACATGAAATAGACGATTACAAAGCACAGTTCCAATTGGATTAATGAAAGAAAACAGAAAAATATTATGTCGATAATTGAAATAGATTTTAATCCCGACAGAAAAAAACTTCGCGATTTCGGAATCGTCGCTATAATCGCATCGATTGCGTTATCTTTGTTTCTTTATTTTTTCAAACATTTTGCGATTCACTGGATTTTAATAATTATTGGCGCAGGTTTGTTTATTTTCCTAAGCAGCTTAATATCATTAAAATTAACCAGGATAATTTATCTCGGCCTGACTTTTTTAACATATCCAATTGGTTATGTTTTAAGTTATTTGGTTATGGGTATATTTTATTTTCTAATAATTACTCCTGTTGGTTTTATTTTCAAGCTGGCAGGTAAAGACCCGCTTCAGAGAAAATTCGACTATGCAGCCAAAAGTTACTGGCTAAAAAGGCAGCCACCTGATAAACTTGATAGATATTTTCATCAATTTTAAGAAGAATAAGATAGAGAATATATATGGCCGACAAAAAAGAAAATAAAAGCAATGAGTTTGAAAAAATAAACACAGAGAAACGCCCTTCCATTGTTTCTGAATTCTGGTTTTTTCTTAAGCATAATAAAAAATGGTGGCTCCTGCCGATTTTAATAATCCTTCTGCTTCTGGGTTTAATTGTTCTGGTCGGAGGTTCGTCATTGGGCCCGTTTATTTATCCCCTTCTTTAATTTAATAAAGGTTTGAGTGCTTCAAGCGCCTCTTTGTGATTGGGATTTATTTTCAGAGTTTCGCGAAGTTCATTTACAGCTTCCAATTTCAGACCTTGAGCATTAAGCATAATAGCCAGGCCATAATGCAGTTCTGCATCATCAGGTAGATATTTTAATCCGCTTTCCAATAATTCTATAGCGTCCTGAAGCTTTCTCTGTTCATAAAACAACAAAGCATAATTATAGTACACATCCCCCTGCTTCGGATTTAAATCGATAGATTTCTTATAATTTTCAGTTGCTTTGTCATACATTTGTTTCAAATGATAAGCAATACCCATGTTGTAATATACCACTGCATAGTACGGGTACAACTTAATAGCTTTCAAATTATATTCGATTGCTTTATCTGGATTTTTCATATAACCATAACAGAGTCCCAGCTTGGCATAAGCATCATGATGAGTTGGTTCCATGTTTATAACCATTTCATATTGTAATGCGGCACTTGAAACATTTTCCTGACTTTCCAATAATAAGCCGTATTTCCAATATAACCATGGATCAGAAGGCGTTTGTTTTATCGCCCAAACATTTTGACGTTCAATTTCTTTCATCACGTCTTCAGTAAAAGCCTCCTTAAGAACCTTCATGCGCTCTTCATTCTGTCTGATTCGTTCGTTATTATAAAGCTGGTTGGTAAACGGAGGCTGTTTCAGGTATTCCTCAAGAACTTTCTCTGATAAACTAACTTTTTCCCATTCTGTATAAGCTAAATATTTTGCAACTTCCTGTTCCGAAGGAAAAGATTTTTCCTTTATATTCTCTACTTCATTTTCAGCCGGCTTATTTTGTTTAATTCGCTCTGGTAAAATTTTATCAACCTGGTCGAATACCGTTTTAGCCAGGAGATAATTACCTTTGAATTTCAAATGAACATGTTCATGAAATAACTCTTTCCCGGGAGTATCGTGAGGACTGTTCGCTTCAAATACTTTACATGCATCTACAAGATAAATTCCTTTATCGCTTTTATTATCTGCAGCGTCACGAATAATTGCATTAATTTGATTGTCCGCACGAAAACGCAGTGTATCTTGTTCGCGTGCCTTTACGTATCTCTCTTTGCTTTCTTCATATTTGCCAATTTGCCAGTAACAATGTCCGATACGATACTGAAGTTCAGCGTAATTAGGATCTATCTGAGCAGCCTTCAAATATATTTCAGCGGCTGAAGAGTAATCTCCTTTGTTTTCAAAACTAATTCCCTCATTATACAACTCATCCCATTGTTGTTTTTCAGAATCTTTTAAACCCAAACTATGTTTTGAAGCAAATGGCGGATTGTCTTTCAGGTTGCTCCCGACAGTACTGCAAATAAGCGGTATATTGTTCTTTTCAGCGACTTGAAATATATCTATAAGATTTTGCCGAAAATTTCGATAAACAATTTTCATTTGAGGAGAATCCTTACTCACCTGTTTATCAAGAAACATTTCCATACCCGTCCAGACTCTCGGCGAGTCACTACCTATCATACCAGTCAAGCTCGTTAAAAGCTGTCCTACTCTCAATGATTTTAAAGCTATACCAAATCGGATTAGCGAAAGATTGTCACTTAGCTGTGCAAAGACGGTCCCTGCCCCATATGGCCCGACAACTTCATTATTTCCCATGTACAAAACAAATAAATCAGGTTCATAACCGGCGCAATCTTTTGCGATTTTCAGTACTGCATGTGAGTTTATTGCAGGCATTGCGGCAGTAATAACTTCGAAATTTGTTTCAGGATATTGCTGTCTCAACATAACCTGCATAATACGTCCGAACGAATACGCTCCATCTGGTGTTCCCGCAGCGGCAGAGCTTCCCATTACAAAGATACGATATGTCTTATCCGACTTTTTTACAGGAAACATAAAAGGATCTATCGTACGTGCAATCCTTGGTTCAAAAAATAACCATGAGAACTTTATATTGCTATAGTAACTATCAAATTTCTCATCTTTATATCGAATTGCCAAAGAAGTTGGGTATCCAAATCCCACAAGACGAAGTCCTGCCTCAAGAAGTAAAAACAAAATAACAGGAACAACTATAATAGCAAGAACACGAAATAACCAAAGCTTCCAGCCAGTTACAGAAATAGAAGGTTTTTCTTTCGCATTATCGGATTTTTCTTCGACTGGTTCGCTCGTTTGCGATGAAATACCTTTTTTTCTACGATTCTTCGAAGCCATTAACAAAACCTCTTTGATAAAGTTTATTTAATTCACTTCACAAAATTAACTAAATTACTCTGTTGTTAAAACATAAAATTATCTGCGCAAATACATACTTAATAAAGTTCATAATTTTTTATTCTTTATTGTTATTTAACACAGAAACTTTTCGCAACAAATAATATTGAACCTGATAATTTAGATTCCGCACGAATGTTTTTTGTATAATATACTATCTATAAATATGTTTTATAATTTAATAAATAATATTTAATGTAATTTGATGTTTTAAGTAATCGGCAACATCTCTATTTTCCTAAAGTATAACTATTACGGCTGTCCGTTCTTCAAAACTTACTATTAAATCAATCCTAAAAAACAAATCGCCCTTTATAGTCCATAAGGGGCATTTTTTATTCCTATAACACATTTATATTTACTCAGGAAAATAAAAAAACATTATGAAAATTATTTTATATTTTATTGAAAATATGATAGATTCACTGGTATTATAGGACAATATTATACTTGTAACGTGTTTTTAAAATGGTAATCCTGATTAGACACAATTTAAGTGAAATAATATGACAGGTGCAAATTCAAATCGAAAATTATCAAGACGTGATTTCTTGGGAGCAACCGCAGCGATAGCATCATTTACGATTGTACCTCGACATGTTCTTGCTGGTTCAGGCCAGCAGGCTCCGAGTGACAAACTTAATATAGCGGCAATTGGCTGCGGCGGACAGGCAGCAATTGACATCAAAAGCGTTAGCAGTGAAAATTTTGTAGCTCTTTGCGACGTGGACAAAAACAGAGCCGCTCAAACAATACAGAGTTTCCCGAATGTTAAGTTCTATACGGATTATCGTGAAATGCTGGAAAAGGAGCAAAAAAATATTGATGCGGTTGTCGTAGCAACTCCTGACCATCATCACGCACCGGTCGCGATAAGAGCAATGAAACTCAAAAAACATGTATATGTCGAAAAACCAATGGCACATACAATTTATGAATGTCGCCAGATGCTGAAAGTAGCTCGCGAAATGAAAGTGGTCACACAAATGGGCAACCAAGGTCACGGCGAAGCAGGCTTAAGATTATGGTGGAACTATGTCAAAAGCAATGCAATCGGAAAGGTAAAAGAAATACACGTCTGGACCGACAGACCCAGTGGAGCAGGCAGAATGTGGTGGCCGCAGGGAGTCGAACGACCAACAGAAGAACAAGCTGTACCGGAAACACTTGATTGGGACAAATGGCTCGGAGCTTCCCCTTTCAGGCCGTACCATTCGAGCTATCTTCCAGTTAACTGGCGAGGAAGATGGGACTGGGGGTGATATGGCATGTCACAATATGGACCCGGCTTTCTGGTGCCTTGATTTAGGAGCACCTATTAAAACAAAAGCTCAAACGAGCGGCATAAATGATGATACTTATCCAGCGTGGGAAATAATTACATATTCCTTCGCGGCTAAAGGTGACAGACCAGCGGTTGACCTTGTCTGGTATGATGGCGGAAAAATACCTGAAAAGCCGAATGAACTTGGAGAAGTCAGGCTTAGCGATAATGGATGTATGATGATTGGTGAACAAGGCGTTCTTGTTGGTGGAAGCCATGCGGCTGCACCAAGATTGTACCCGATAGAAAAAACCAGGAACTTGGAAGACCGCCGGAACTGATGAAAGAAGGTATTGGTCACCAGGCGGAATGGATAAAAGCCTGCAAGGATAATAAACCGGAAGACGCTTTAGCCAGTTTTGAATATTCAGCGCCTTTTACAGAAGCTATGCTCGTTGGCAACCTCGCTGTTCGGCTTGGAAAAGAGATTGAATGGGATATCGCAGGGATGAAGGCAACAAATGCTCCTGAAGCGGATATCCTGATAAACAAAAAGTATAGAACAGGCTGGGAAGTTGATATATAGCAGGCTTTAAATATGTTAGATAGAAGGTCATTCATTCAACAAATTGTTGTCTCAGTACCCGCAGTAACAGCTTTGACTGCTCTGACAAAAGGAGCAGAAGCTCCACAGGCTCCCCAACCAATTCCTGCTCCCGGTACTCGCAGAGGTTTTGGTATGGGTGGTAATGTTGATCCGCATTTTTCTGGCAGTCCAGTCGGAAGCCAACTGCCCGACCAGAAATTGCTGGTTCATGACCATGACCGACCTCAACCACGTAAAGTTACTCTGTGTTCGCCGTCTCAAAGGTTAAGATGCCTGAAAAAATTAGTTTTTATGAAAGATTAGTATGAAATTAATAAAATCGTAACATTCATTTTGTATTGATAACCAAGAAGTTTTAGTACAAAAATATAGAAATTGAACCTATACCTTAGGATTGATCAGAAAAAACGCAGGATATAATACTTATCCTGCGTTTTTTTGTAATCCCATGGCAAATTAGCAATATTCGTGTTAATTTGAACTTTTCGAAACAGGTTTCTTGAATCTTTGTAGATTTTTATTATGATTAATAAATTGTTTTCTTATTTTTTACTGGTTTAATCTATGAAGATGTCCTTAAAAAACAAATTAATTTCCAGTTTTTTGACTGTGATTATTTTATGCGGCCTGCTTGTTACTTTAATGGCTGTCGAGCTAATTAACAGAGGTGTAATTCAACAGGCACAGGACAAGGTTAAACACGACCTGAACTCCGCAAGATTAATATATCAGCGAGAAATTGAACATATAGAAGATATTATTCGTTTTACCACGTTAAGATTCTTTATAAAAGACGCGATATCGAATAATGATATCGACTTATTAAAAAGTGAGCTGGAATCTATAAGAACAACCGAATCTCTTGATTTTTTAACACTTACTGATAATGAAGGCCGTGTCATCGTACGAACAAGAAATCCTGCTGTTTCCGGTGATAGCCAGGCTGAAGATATAGTTATAGCCAAAGCACTTTCCGAAAAAATATCTGTCTCTGGAACAGAAATATTATCAAGAGAAGAATTATTAAAAGAAAGTGAAGATTTAGCGATACAGTCGCAGATAAAGATTATTCATACTCCACAAGCAAGGAGTAATAACCAAACAGAGTCGACATCCGGCATGGTGATAAAAGCCGCTGTTCCTGTTTTCAATAACGATGGAAAACTCGTTGGAATTTTGTACGGCGGAAAATTAATTAACAGAAATTATGATATCGTTGATAAAACAAAAGAAGTTGTTTACAAAGACACAAAATATAAAGGCAAAGATATCGGGACTGCAACTATTTTCCAGGGAAATATGCGAATTTCCACGAATGTACTGGATAATAAAAACGACAGGGCCTTAGGAACACTTCTTTCTGAAAAAGTCTATAAACAGATATTTGAAAAAGACCAGCCGTGGATAGGTTCCGCATTTGTCGTGAATAACTGGTATATTTCAGCTTATGAGCCTATTTGGGATGTCCAGAATAATATAATAGGCGTTCTTTACGTAGGTGTACTGGAAGAAAAATTTATTGATATGCGAAACCGCACGATTCTCCTGTTTCTTTCGATAATGTTAGTTAGTATGGTTATTGTGCTTGGGATTTCCAATCTGCTTGCGCGAAATATTTTGAAACCTGTACAAAATTTAATTTATGCTTCAGGATTATGGGCAAAAGGAGAACTTGATTACAGAGCTCAAACATCCGGCTCAGATGAAATATCTATGCTTTGCGAAACATTCAATGAAATGGCATCTTCGCTGAAAGAAAGAGATGATAAGCTTAGAGAATATACTGACGAACAGATAATGAAATCAGAAAGACTCTCTACACTCGGCAGGCTCGCCGCTGGAGTTGCACATGAAATAAATAATCCTCTTGGCGGTGTTTTAATGTACACTCATCTTGCTTTAGAGGATATGGAAGATAAAGAGATTTTGAAAAAAAACCTTGAAAAAACAATCGCTGAAGCAACAAGATGCAAAGATGTCGTAAAAGGATTATTCGATTTTGCCCATCAGACTGAACCTAAAGTAGAACTCGTAAATATAAATGATATTCTGGAACGAACGATGACGGTTATAAAAAATCAGGAGCTTTTTAGAAATATCATTATAAAAAAGGAGATGCAGCCTACACTGCCGAAATTGTCGGTCGATATAGGACAAATGCAGCAGGTTTTTACGAACATAATTCTTAATGCGGCAGATGCAATGTTAGGTAATGGGCAATTAACAGTAAAAACCAGTACAACTGAAAACAATGAATATATCAAAATAGAAATTACTGATACAGGTTATGGAATAAAATCCGAGCATATCGACAAAATATTTGAGCCGTTTTTTACTACAAAAGAAGTTGGCAAAGGAACCGGGCTTGGCCTTGCAGTAAGCTATGGTATCATAACGAGTCACAAAGGCACGATAGAAGCTAAAAGTGAATATGGTTATGGGGCTGCATTTATCATAAAGCTTCCAATAAACCAAAAGGAGAAATAATTGTTAAAGCAAGCGAACATTCTGGTCATAGATGATGAAGAAAGCATGAGAGATTCATGCCTGCAAACTCTTTCACGTAAAGGCTATTCTGTTGACACAGCCGATAATGGAATTCTTGGTCTTTCCATGCTCAAGGAAAAATCCTATGATTTGATAATACTAGATTTAAAGATGCCCGGCTTCAAC
>CAZMPL010000058.1:0-14171 GCA_964567805.1 uncultured Pirellulales bacterium
ATGCAGAAAAGCTTATGGCTCTGCTTTTGGGACAGTAGCGGTTTGCAAAAAGCACGATTTCAAATACATAAAAGGGCAAAATCTCATCTTGTCTTATAAACAAACAGAACGTGTTACACGGTATTTCTGCAGTTCGTGCGGCTCACCTCTTCCAATGGTTGAGGATTGGGATAACTTAGTTGGTATTCCGGCGGGATTATTGGATGACGATCCAGAAATTACTCCATCGGAACATATATTTGTCGCATATAAAGCTCCATGGTGGGAAATCACAGATAATCAGCCGCAATATCAGGAGTGGTCACCCGAATCAAATCCCCAAAAAAGAAAAGACGTCATTCCACCTGGACTTTAACATACTCCAGGCAAAATCTCAACCTGTTCACCTCATTTTTTGTTACTAAAATGCGAACTATCTTGTTGTTTTACTGTTCCTTATAATAATTGTGATTATAATATCTTTTTTTCGTGAAATCCTTGGTGTGAGAGGTTAAAATACCCCCCATTGGTTAGAGGCTCAAATAACCCGAATGTTTTGATTTTTGTAATATTTTTAGGATTTCGAGCTTAGAAATTAGGATTTGTAAAAGTTGCGTGTTTTTATTGCTATAGAAATTGATAAGGTGATTAAAGATGACCTTGCGGATTTGCAAAGAGAAATGCATGGCAAAGTCGATATCAAAAAAGGCGATGCCAAATGGGTCGATCCCGAGGATATGCACCTTACCCTGAAGTTTCTGGGCGAAATCAAAGATACGCAGCTCGTGGAAGTCTGCAAAATAACCGAAGAAGTCGTATCCAGGCATGAATGCTTTGATATAGAAATCGGAGGTGTTGGTTCATTCGGCGGCCATAGCGCACGAGTTCTCTGGGTTGGAGCAGGACAGGATAATGAAAAACTGCTTCAATTTCAGGACGACCTTGAAACACAGTTAGCTTTTGCAGGCTGGCCGGAAGAGAACAGAAAGTTCGAAGGACACCTGACTCTCTGCCGAATTAAAAATTCGCAAGCCGGCGTAAAGCTCGCTCAATTGGCAAAAGAATATACAAATTACAGTCTCGATGTTATACAAGTCGATTCGGTTTGCATTTTTCAAAGCGAATTGACTCCAAAGGGACCGATTTATACATTGTTAGGAAAATTTAATTTACAATAGATAAATTATAAATCTATATTTTGAATCTTTTATTAAGGAGAGAAAAAGGCATGGCAAAGAAAAAAGAAGCAGCAGAAGAAAAAAAAACAGGCAAAGAAGAATCTTTGCAGCGAGTAATTTCGCAAATCGAAAAGCAGTATGGCCAAGGTTCGATTATGCGTATGGACGAACAGAACTACGCAAAAATCGAAGGCATAAGTACCGGCTCGATTTCACTTGATATCGCACTCGGCGGCGTAGGAATACCGCGAGGCAGAATCACGGAATTATTCGGTCCTGAATCATCGGGAAAAACAACTCTTGCTCTTCATGTTATCGCCAATGCACAAAAGCAAGGAGGCGTAGCGGCTTTCATCGACGCGGAACACGCTCTTGATACAACATGGGCAAAAAAACTCGGTGTGGATGTGAGCAGTATGTTAGTCAGCCAGCCTGATACAGGTGAGCAGGCTCTCGATATCGTGGAAATGCTCGTCAACTCCAACTCTGTCGATATTATCGTTGTCGATTCCGTAGCGGCTCTTACTCCCAAAGCTGAAATCGAGGGAGAAATGGGTGACAGTCATATGGGCTTGCAGGCAAGATTACTGAGTCAGGCAATGCGTAAACTAACCGCAATTATCGGAAAGAGCAAAACTGCGCTGATTTTCATTAACCAGATACGTATGAAGATAGGAGTCATGTTCGGCAACCCTGAGACAACTACCGGAGGTAAAGCATTGAAGTTTTACAGTTCAGTACGAATCGATATACGACGTATTACTACGATTAAAGACGCGACAAACGCTACAGGTTCAAGGGTACGGGCAAGAGTAGTTAAGAATAAAATCGCACCGCCATTCCGTGAAACAGAATTCGATATGATGTTCGATTCTGGAATCAGCTACGAAGGTGACCTGCTCGATATGGCCGCTGAAAGCAATATCATCGAGAAGAGCGGAGCATGGTTCAACTATGGCGAAATGAAAATCGGACAAGGCCGAGAAAATGCCAAGAAATTCCTGGTTGAAAACAAAGACTTGTGTGAAGAAATTAAAAATAAGGTTTTAGCCGCTAAAGGGGTGGCATAATTTGCTGGAATTGATTCCGGCTGGAGATTTTAAGTAGCAATGAAAAGTGCAGCGCAGATAAGAAGTGAGTTTATTGAATTTTTCAAAGGAAAAAATCATACATTCGTACCAAGTTCACCAATCGTACCGAAAGGCGATGACACCCTGCTTTTCGCGAACGCGGGTATGAACCAGTTCAAGGACATTTTCCTTGGATTGACTCCTCCTTCTTTTCCGCGCGCGGTCAATAGCCAGAAATGTTTGCGTGTAAGCGGCAAGCACAACGACCTCGAAGAAGTCGGCAGAGATACGTATCATCATACATTTTTCGAGATGCTCGGCAACTGGTCATTCGGTGACTATTTCAAAGCAGAAGCAATCGAATGGGCATGGGAGCTTTTCACGAAAGTATGGGGAATCGATCCGAATCGTTTATGGGCGACTGTTTTCGCGGGCGATGAGCATGACGGCTTACCAGAAGATATTGAAGCAAGAAATCTATGGACAAGCGTGACACCAATCCCGGCCGAGAGAGTTCTCTCGTTCGGAAAGAAAGATAACTTCTGGGAAATGGGCGAAACCGGGCCATGCGGTCCATGCAGCGAAATACATATCGACCTCGGACCGGACAGATGCGATATGAAAGATGTCCCGGGCCATAAATGCGAGGTAAACACAGGCTGCGCAAGATATGTCGAATTATGGAATCTCGTCTTTATACAATATAATCGCCAGCCGGGCGGAAAACTCATGCCGCTTTCTTCAAAATATGTCGATACCGGTGCTGGTCTTGAACGAGTCGTTTCAGTAATGCAGAATAAAAAGAGCAATTACGATACAGACTTGTTTATGCCGATTATCAATTTCACAAGTAAGCTGTCAGGCTGCCAATATACAAGCAAGCTCGGAAGCAAAACCGATAATGCGTTCCGTGTTATCGCCGACCATATTCGTTCATTAGTTTTCGCGATAACCGACGGCGCGACACCATCGAACGATGGAAGAGGTTATGTAATTCGCAGAATTTTACGCAGAGCCGCAAGGTACGGCAGAGAACTCGAGATGAAGGAGCCGTTCCTTTATAAACTCGTTCCTGTTGTAGTGGATTGTCTTGGGGAAGCTTTCGGCGAGATAAAAGAAAGAGCCGATTATGTTTCAACCGTAATTAAATCCGAAGAAGAAAGTTTCGGAAGAACATTAGACAGAGGTTTGGAGATATTCAATTCCGCCGCTGAAAAAGCTCTGCAATCAGAGAAAAAAATCATTAACGGAGAAGACGCATTCCAGCTTTATGATACATTCGGTTTTCCGCTCGATTTGACTCAGCTCATGGCACAGGAAAGAAACCTTAAAGTCGATACGGAAAAATTCAAAGCATTAATGGAAGAACAACGTGAACGCGCCAGGCAGGCTCAGAAAAGCGATTCTTTCCTTGCATCACTAACTGACACAGAACTTCCAACTACAGAAGACATGCACAAATATCATCTCGATAGCTGCGAAAGCAAAATCGCAGGATGGCTTGATAAAGAAGGCTTCAAAACTTCGGGGCAAATTGAAACAGGTTCCGAAGTTGGACTTATTCTCGACAGGACATGCTTTTACGCGGAGATGGGCGGCCAGGTTGGTGACTGCGGCATGATTGAAGGAAGCAACGCTCATTTCCTTGTTGAAAATACAATTAAAATCGCAAATTGCATCATTCACAAAGGCAAAGTGACACAGGGAACCTTTAATGCGGGTCAACCTGTAATGGCAATAGTAAGCAAAGACAGAGAGGCGATAAAGAAAAATCACACCGCAACTCACTTGCTGCAATGGGCGTTGCAGGAAGTATTAGGTAAATCGGTAGCACAACAGGGAAGTTATGTAGGCCCGGAATACCTGAGATTCGATTTTACTTATCCAAAGTCACTTACACATGAAGAAATACAAAAAGTCGAAGAATTAATCGGGGAAAAAATTATCGAAGATTTGCCGGTGACAACCGCAGTATTGCCGCGTGAAGAAGCACAGAAACTCGGAGCAATGGCTTTGTTCGGTGAGAAGTACGGTGACGAAGTCAGAGTTGTCGCGGTCGGCGCAGAATCAAAAAGTAAATTAAGCGAAGCGTTCAGCAAAGAATTCTGCGGCGGAACGCACGTTGACAGAATCGGGGCTATCGGCGGAGTAAAAATAATAAAAGAAGAAAGTATTTCAGCAGGCGTAAGAAGAATCACCGCAATAGCCGGTACTCAGTTAAACAGCTATCTCAGAAAAGCCAGTGACATTGTCGATCAGCTTTCTTTAATGCTCAAGGTTCCATCCAACGAACTTATGGATAGAGTCGAGAAATTGATTGCAAACAATAAGGAACTTACGAAAAAACTTAAATCAGCATCGAAAGCTTCCGGCTCGGATGGATTGAGCCAGGCAAGAGAATTGCTCGATAATTGCCAGAAGTTAGGAGAAAGCTCAATCATCGTCGGAAAACTTTCCGGAGTAACAATCGAGCAGGCAAGAGAAGCTATGGATATGCTCAAGAAAAAAGCACAATCAGCGGCGGTTGTACTGGGATTCGACGAAGAAGGTAAAGTGACACTTGTCTCCGGAATAACAAATGACCTTATCGAAAAAGGTCTAAGCGCCGGTGACATTATCAAAGCAATCGCTCCTATAGTAGGCGGTGGCGGCGGCGGCAGACCACAAATGGCACAGGCTGGCGGAAAGAATCCAGAAAAAATCGATGAAGCTCTGAAACGCGCATCCGAAATAATCGCAGAAAAACTGCAAGCATAATTTTAATAATACCAGCAATGCTATCTGACTATGGACACCATAGCCTGTTTTCAGGTTATCAGGTGGCTCCCATTCTGGGTCGGGATTTACCTGCAGAACTGGTTGGTTTATTTTGTTCTGTGTTGGAAGTTGATACTTTTGCGCCATCAGAATTTGTGAATGCTGACGAACATGAGGTATTATTGGGATAATAAAACGCACACCAGGAAAACGAGGCAATGCTGAGCAAAATAAGAATACATACGATAACGAATCTTGTTTTGTCTGACATTTCTAATTTTCCCTTAACGCTTTATTCTTCGATTTCAAATATACTCAAATCTATAATTACATATTATAAAAAGTCATACTGAATGTAAACAAAAAAATCCATCCTTCTCTTATCCGCCGAATTTCCAATTAAATATCGTTAAGCCGAAAATTGTCCAGTACGCAAGAACACCTAAGAGTAAAGCAAGTTTTACGCCGGAATGGTGTTTTTGAACAAATTTAGATTGGCAGAAAATCCACATAGTAGCTGACAAAGCAAAAAGTAAAATAGCCACAATTATATAACTTACTATAGAATCCAATGTATTTGTTACGGAATTATCTAAAACAATTGCTCCTGACATTATACTCTTTGCTGTTTCGATTCCCTTTGGATCGGCAATTGCATTTCGCCAATATGGAATATGCGATGTCAATTTAAGTATGGATTTAATTATATGCGCTCCTGCTATAATCGGAAGCAAGAGCAAGGCAAAAGAACTCATAACCGCATGGAAAGATACTTCTTTGTAACCTGAAAACAACATCGCGAGTAAATCTAAAATCAATGACAATATTACGGGTAAAACAACGAACATTACAACCGTCCAGACAAGATTCGCGAAAGCTCCGGATATTCCAAGAGCACTAATGATATGTTCGGGTAACCACATCATAATCTCAAAAGAAACCGGCCATTCCGAAAGAATCTCATATACGACAAACGCTCCCAGTAACATAATGAATCCAATCTGCGCGGGGCGTAAATTCATATCGTTCAAAAAATCCGAAAAGAGTCGCCGCGATGAAAATCGAATGTTTTGATTAGGACATGCTTTTAAACATTGCGTACATAATAAACAATCCCGATTATCTTTTATTGATGCGGGATAGAGATTGCTTGCACACGAGCGGCCGCTCAATCGATAATTATCTTTCGTTATAACGCAATCTTTTGTTTTACAATTCCTGCAGGTAGATAAATCATCCGCCCGCCATTCGAATGGAGATATTAGCGCATATAGGCCAAGCAAGTGCCCGATCGGGCAAAAATAACTGCAAAATGCACGCTTCTGAAATATCAGGGAAATATCAAACGCCACGATTATCAGGAATAACATATAGAGTGCCATTTGATGAGGAATGCGGTTAATTGCAAAGACCTGTACTCCGACAATCCATATTATCGCATAAAATATTGTTACAGCCCAGCCGGTCCTGAGAAATTTCGGTACCTGCCGCTTGAGACCTATTCTGGAAGCGCAAAAAGTAATCAATTCCATCGGGCAAACTGTACACCATAATCGTCCAAAGACAACCGCAGCGATTATGATTAGCGGCCACCATAAAGTCCAGACAACCAAATTCGCGAGATTAGTATAACGAAGTTTATCGATGAAATCCGGTTTATCAACTGTTATTCCAAGACCGCCGGCTATGAGCAATACAAAGGCGGTCAGCATAAATAACTGAAGTACAAGGGGAAACCACCTCGACATGCATAAACCACCGATATATTTATTTTTAAGCAAATTCATTAAATTACCTGACCATAATCCTATCTATATATCTTAAAACTACCATAAGTGATATTGAAAAACAACATTTTCATTATAGGTATGAAAAATCGTAACTTTTAAAATAAAAAACGGCCCTATGTTTTTACATAAGGCCGCTTTTAATTTATAATCAATACTAAACGGTTACTGATGCTTAGTTTCACCTGAAACATCAGAAATAAAGCTTTTATTTTATATATTGATCAGATACAAGCAACGAATCAGTTCTGTCAAAAGGATTGAAATATCTCAAACTTTTTGTGGGCATAGTCCCTTTCTTTATATCAGCAATACTTGTTTTTATAGTATATATATTATCTTCATTAACACCGCAGAATGCCACAGACTCAAAATTCACATGTGTATCCAGATACATAACATTTTGTCCTTCATTCTGATGAGTAGATGCATTACCAAAGTTTTTCTGATCTTTGCTTCCATCGATTACAAAGTTTTTCCAATTGTCAATTTTAAGTTGCTCTGTCCATGGAGTCGGATCTGCAGCTGCTGCCAGACCTGGTTCGCTTGATGTTGTTAAGCGAAAAACTTTACTGGCATCAGAGGTAGAAGATTGCAAATAAGGCAAATGATAAGTATAGGAACAATTCTGATATGATGCAAAATCCCAAAGATCGACAAGATCAATACCTGAAGGAGCCATAAATTCATTTACATTCGAATCACCTTTGCAGAGAAATGATTTTGGGGTAACATCACTGTATTTAACAAGCAGATAAAAAGACGATGTAATCGTAGCTTTGCCAGCATAAGCTTGCTGCGGTGTTTTTGCTTTCTCTGAAGGATCATTAATTTTGTTCGACCATACCGCGTTTTGACCACCAGCACAAGGTAATTCATCATCGTAATCATTGGCGTAGATAAGCATTGCTTTTCCGATACCGGCAAGGTTTGTACCGCAAACCATTCTAAAAGCAATCTGCCTTACCCTTGACAGAGCGGGCATTAGAATACCCATGAGCAATGCTATAATCGCGATAACGACAAGCAGCTCAACTAAAGTAAAGCCTTTTTTCTTCATTTTTTTGTCTCCTTTGTACTAATTTAGATTCGTAAATCCGGACGTCCTGGAATTACGTTAAATAACATTTTATTATGAAAATGCCTGATGTACCTAAAATTATAGCACCCAACACTCTCGAAATACGAATCCCTTTAAAACTATTTTTATTCCAGAAAACGACCGTTTCAATTCAGACAATATATTTTGTCTTAATACTAATTTTTGAAATGATAAATTAAATTTACCCTTACACAAACCTGCTTTGAATCGCAAACAATACTATTAAAAAGCGTTATTCCCGGCAGGTGGATTTAAGATATGAAATCGGGACTCTAAATTATTATGACAATTTTAACAAATATAAATACTTAATACTTAATACTTTTTAAACCCACCTTCATTAACTTATATTATATCGTAAAATTTAACACAATTTGTTCAATCAGTCAAGATAATTTATGAATTTTTTGTTAGTTTCTTGAAAAAATTTATAGAAATCTTTATGATGCATATTTTTACATGGAGTTTTTATTATGAGTAACATTAATATATTTGAAAATACACTTCAAATATTGAAAAAATACAATCAAGAGCAAATCCTGGCATTCTGGGACGAATTAAATCCAGAACAACAAATTAAATTAATCAATCAAATTAAACTTCTCGATTTTTCAAAAATTGAGGGTTGGATTGAAAATTTTGTCTTAAAAACCCCTTCTTCTTTAATTGATACCAATTTTGAGCCTGTTTCTTACTATAAATCCGAACCAGAAAGCTCAAAACAAAAGAAAAAGTATGCAAAAGCAATTGAATTGGGCAAAAAATTGATAAGCCAGGGCAAAGTAGCGGCTTTTGTCGTAGCGGGAGGACAGGGAACACGTCTTGGTTTTGACGGCCCAAAAGGCAATTTTCCAATCAGCCCGGTCAAAAAGAAAACCCTCTTCCAGATATTTGCAGAAAATATAGCCGCGACTGAGTCAAAATACAACACTTCGTGCCCATGGTATATTATGACCAGCCCATTGAATCACCAGGAAACAGTAGAGATTTTCCATTCCAATAACCATTACGGTCTCAAAAAAGACAATATTTTCATTTTTCAACAGGGAACTTTGCCCAATTTCAACATGGATGGAAAAATCCTGCTTGCGGAAAAAGATGAATTAGCCTGTTCGCCGGACGGTCATGGCGGCTGCATCAGAGCGTTGTATAAAAGCGGCGCACTCGATAGTATGAAAAATCGCGGCATAGAATATATCAGCTATTGGCAGGTTGATAATCCGCTGATTAATATTTTCGATCCTCTTTTTATTGGCTTGCACGTTCTTGATAATGCTGAAATGTCTTCAAAAGCCCTCAAGAAAACCGGGCCTCAAGAAAAAATAGGTAATTTCTGCCTTGTTGACGGTAAAGTAAACATTATCGAATACAGCGACCTGCCGGACAAACTTGCATTGAAACGTAATCCGGATAATTCACTGGCATTCGAGCTTGGAAGTATTGCTATTCATATAATTAATCGCAGTTTTCTTGAGAAATTTGCTTCGAAAAGCGTTTCTTTACCTCTGCACCGGGCAGTTAAAAACATTCATCATTTAGACAAGAACGGCCAAATAATTGAATCAAAAGGAGTTAAGTTAGAAAGTTTTATCTTCGATGCAATTCCATTAGCCTCGAATTCAATCGTTTTTGAAATTATCCGGAGCGAAGAATTCGCGCCGGTAAAAAACGCAACCGGAGTTGACAGTGCAGAAAGTACCCATCAGATGATGATTGACAGAGCAGCCTCATGGCTCGAGTACGCCGGAATAAAAGTTCCTCGAAAACCAGATGGCTCAGTCGATTGTAATATCGAAATCGCCCCTTCATTCGCAATGGATAAAGAAGACCTGAAAGAAAAACTATCTCAAATTCCTCTGATAAAGCCAAATACAGAGATATATCTGTCATAAAGTTTTTTATTTGGTACTTTTCAGCACGTTGCAGAAACTATATAATTTAATTTGTTATGGACAAAGCTGTTTATAGAATAATTGATGCAAATTTCAATCGTGCCAGGGAAGCTTTACGAGTCATAGAAGAATTTTGCAGGTTTGCATTGAATTCAAAATCTTTGAGTGCTCGCGCGAAAGAATTAAGGCACCAGCTTTGCCAATCCATAAACCAGCTTGATTCCGGCAGACTCATATCTTCGCGAGATACATTATCAGATGTTGGAGTTGGTCAGGTTATACCCTCTCAAAACAGCCGGAGTAATTTGAAAGACTGTCTTACTGCCGGCTGCAAAAGACTTGTCGAGGCCCTGCGCGTGCTTTCCGAAGTTATACAAGTTCATGATAAAGGAATTGCAAACCATATCGAACAACTTCGATATACCGCTTATACTCTGGAGAAAGATATTGTTTTAATAAGCGAGCCGCTGGAAAAATACAGGAAAGTCAGACTTTATATAGTTATCACGAGCAACTATCCCGCTGAAATTCTATCTTTAGCCGCACAATGCGCAACAAGTGGAGCTGATTGTATCCAGCTTCGTGCGAAAGCAATGCAAAATGATGATTTATACGCCGCGGCAATTGAATTTGTTAAGATTTGCCGAGACAACGGAGTTTACAGCGTGATAAACGACAGGCTTGATATTGCCATTGCAACAGATGCCGATGGAGTTCACTTTGGACAAAATGATTTGCCCGTAGAATGCGCAAGGCAGCTTGAGCAAAAGCCAATGATAATCGGCAAAAGTACACATTCGCTCGAACAACTTAAATCTGCCTGTGACGAACAACCCACTTATGTCGGCCTGGGACCTGTTTATGCCACAACAACCAAACCAACCGCAGAACCTGTTGGATTGGAGTATATAAATAAAGCAACTGCTTTTCTGGCTGATGAACCGGTTGGACATGTTGCTATCGGCGGAATTACTATGGAAAATGTCGAACAGGTTATGAATGCCGGTGCATATTGCATAGCAGTATGTAATGCCGTGACAAAATCTAATAATCCTTCAGAAGCCTGTAAAACGCTGAAAGAAAAGATCGTGTCGTTCCAAAATAACGAATAAAAAACATTAAAAAAGAAAATATACAGGAAAAAGTAGATTACATTTGATAAATTATCCACCTAAACCCATTGCTAACAAAGATATGTAAACACAGGCAAAATACAATGCCGCTGCTTCTGTATATTTAGACAGTTTTTAAGTGTAAAAAATAAAATCATGAAATAGTAATGTAAACTATTTGCCATCAAGTATTTATATCAAAACAATAACATAGAGTTCTTTTTGATTAACAATATATAAGAAAATGGTTTCCTTATACTATACAATTTTATAATATAAAGGGCTGATTTATAATATAGATACAGAGTTTTCAACAAGTTATCCACAATGATTTAATTAGGAATCGCTTAAATATGAAAAAATCGTTAATTTCTATCGGAGAATCAATACACGCATCTATACCAAAAACTGCGAAGGTAATGAACCAGCTTGTCGAACTTGGTCCCAATGCTTACACAAACGAAAGCGAAGCACTCAATTATATTATTGAACTGATTAAATCTCAGGCCAACGATGGAGCTCGTTATATCGCCGTAAATCTCGATGCGTTTGGTGAGACCAATCCACAGCAAACAGTTGATATGATGATTGAATATACCAAACTTGTACGAAAATGGGGCAAAGGTGTTCCGATTTGCGTCGATAGCAGTAACGATGATGTTTTAAAAGCAGGTCTTAAAGAATGGTACAATACGGATGAGGAAGTAAAACAGCCGCTAATCAATTCCATAAAAGTATATACAATGAAAAATATGTTTCCGCTTAAAAAGGATTATGATTTTTCGTTCATAGGACTTTTGGTAAGCGAAGACGCGGCGACTGGTCCGGGCGGTTCACATTCGATTGACGAGCTTTTCGAATTAGCAAACAAGATTTTTGACGAAGCAATCAAATTTGGTTTCAAACCCGAAGAGATATTTTTTGATTCGACTGTGTTCCCGCTTGCTATTGATATGCCAATGGAACCGGATGTACCCGGCTATACATACAGAGCATTTGAAACAATAAAAAAGATAAAGCATGATCCGAAAATGAAAGGTGTTCATTTTTCGCTCGGCGTAAGTAACAGCGTTCGTGATTTACCGGGCAGAAAAGTCGGCGTTTGCCGGGCTTATGTCGCAAAAGCGATGGAATATGGTTTGGATGCGGGAATCGTAAATTCCGCTCATCATTACGGCGAAGTAGATCCCGATCCGGAATTGTTAGAGCTGGTGGATGCTTATGCTAAAATGGATGGTTCAATGGACAAAATGTGCAAAGCTACGGAATTGATGGGTAAATTTTGCCAGGACAACAGAAAACCTGCTCAGTAAAATGTTCACTATACGTTTCATAATCAAGATTTTAATCAGTGTATTTATAATTACACTTTGTACCGGTATAGGGAAAAAAGTACCTTCTCTTGCAGGCCTGATTGCTGTAATGCCTTTAACAGGTTTGATAGTTCTTGTCTGGTTATATCTTGATAATCCGGGCGATTACCAATTGATGACTAACTATACAAAAGGCGCGTTATTTGGAATTTTACCAACATTTTTATTTTTTCTAACATGTTTTATCTGCTTCAAGAAGCAATTACCCTTAACGATAACTCTATTTGCAGGTTTTTTTGTCTGGTTAATCGCGGCGTTCATTCATCAATGGCTCGTAAAATGAAAACATCCAAGCATTAGAACACATTGGCAAAATTTCCGGTATATAAAAGAATATTTTTGAGTCGTATTATTTTTAAGTCGATTATAAATGCAACTTCAAATCATAAAGATATGTTTTTTGTCGGACGGAACGTGGTGAAATATATATTTATAACTTTCCTGACTTGTATCGTCTGCCTGACAGGCTGCAAATCACAACAAACTCCGTCCAACAAAGATAATCCCGATAATATCACTATTTACAATAGTATTATTGCTGATTATTTACTAAAACAAAACATACCAGACCTGAAATCAGTTGAGCAGTGGCAAAATGTTTACGGCCCTGGTTTGAAAATTACTACGCCGCATTATGAGGTTTTCACAACACTGATGGACCGTTACATGTTAGGCACAATACCGGCTTTTCTTGAATCAGCATACACTGTTTATAACAAACAATTACCTGAACCTGTCATAAGCTCTACAAAATTTACTATTTATCTTTTCGAAAGCCGGACACAATGGGAACATTTTACATGGACTTTTGCGGGCGACCAGGCGGAAATATTTTATAAAATAAAAGCAGGAGCATACTATCATAATGGCGCCTGTGTTGTTTATGATATTGGATCAAACAGAACTTTATCAGCTATCGGGCATGAAAGCTGGCATCAATTCAGCAGCAGGCATTTCAAATATCGCTTGCCAAGCTGGCTCGATGAAGGCGTCGCGATGCTCTTCGAATCTTTCAGTTATCAAGACGGAAAAATCTATTTCGAACCATATAAAAACAGTTACAGACTCGATGGATTAAGAAAAACTCTCTCTTCAAACTCGATGATACCTTTGAATGAATTGACCGCGATTAATCCCGGCCAGGTACTTGCAAGCGATGAAGCTCAGGCTGTATCGGCTTTTTATAGCCAGTCATATGCTCTCGTACGTTTTTTGCGCGAGTATGAGAATGGCAAGAGGATTGCTGCGTACGATAAACTCCTTGCCGATGGCTTTCTTGGAAAATGGCCGCTCGATGATGTAAGCAAAGAAATAGCTATAAATAGAAACTTGCCAAGAACCATTCTCTGGAACCATATAGTAGGCACACAATTATTTCAGCAATATATAAACAGTGATTTCAAAGTAATTGAACGGGAATACATGGATTTCTGCAGGCAGATAACAAGATAACTCGTTACTTAACGGAACATATAATTTGCAGGGAAAGCGTATGAAACAAATTGTTTTAGCTTCCGCGTCACCAAGACGAAAAGATATTCTGATACAGGCCGGTTATAAATTAATTATTGAAAAATCCGACGTCGATGAATCGAATTTTCCTTTAGATAATATCGAACCATGTAAATACGCTGAAATGCTCGCCCTTGCAAAAGCAAAAGATATCGCTCCGAATTATCCCGACCAAATCGTTCTCGGCGCCGATACGATTGTCGATTATGACGGCGAAATCATCGGCAAGCCCGCAGATGAAAAAGAAGCCGGGGAAATTGTCTGCAAACTGTTCAGTAAGCCGCATAAAGTAATTACAGGTATAGCTCTCGTTCGAATAAACGATAATACAGAAATTGTCACGAACGATGTCACTATTGTCTATCCCAAGAAAATGTCACCACGTCAAATCGAAGAACATATCCTTTCA
>CAZMPL010000059.1:0-10650 GCA_964567805.1 uncultured Pirellulales bacterium
TCCGTTCTCTTTTAAAAGGCGATGTATCTCTGAAAGCGTTTTCAGAGAATCCGGCGTGTTTCTAATCCCGAAACCCATCGTAACAATATCATAAGTATTATCTGGCTGGCCGCTCGATAAGGCATCTGAGCGAATAAGTTTGACTTTCCGGGATAAATTATTTTTATCGATTTTCTTCCGGCAAATCGCGAGCATATTTTCGGAAATATCGAGTCCGATTGCTTCGCTAATGTCAGGATTCTTTCGTAAAATCGTAATTAACAAATCACCCGTTCCGGTCGCGAGATCGAGAAATTTCAATTGCTTGTCATTCTTAATCATGTCGGCAAGTTCAGCTCGCCAGGAAAAATCCAACCCGAAAGATAATATATGATTCAGTTTATCATAGACGGATGCAATTCTATCGAACATCCGACCAACTGAATTTTCAGAAGACTGTTTTGAAACAGATTCCATCATTTTAGGTTATAGGGTTTAGATTTTGGGATTGAAGTTTAAAGCTATTCCCAATTCCCTATACCCTGTTACAGTTTTGATTTCATTGCGTTTGCCAGTTCGACTTTGGCATCAATTACAGCCTGCTCGATGCATCTCTTCCAGTCGTCTCCGAACTGATCTTTGTATTTTGGTTTTTCGTAAGCATAAATAATCGATCGTGAAGCGTTTATTAAAGCTCCTGTACCATCTGATTTGCAGAATTTGATGCAATCAGTAGCTGATGCTCCCTGTGTGCCGTAACCGGGTACGAGGAACAATGATTTCGGGTATTTGCTGCGTAAAGAGCTTGTTACTTCTGCTGATGTGCCTCCGACAACCATACCAATATTGCTATAGCCGCTTTTGCCGATACGTTCCGGCTGATTTGCGACTTTATTTACGACCTCTGCAACTTTTTCATACATCTTTACGCCGTTAGAGTCGGCAAAATCCTGAATTTCAGCGGCGGAAGGATTACTCATACGAACAAGAACAAATATTCCTTTGCCTTGTTTGGTTGCTGTTTGCGCGAATGGTTCGATACCATCGACACCGGAATAACCGTTTACGGTTATCGCATCTGGTACAAGTGTATCTTCGAGACCGGTCATTTCCGGATTTTCAAGATGAGCGGAAGCATAAGATTCTGCTGTATGACCAACATCGCCTCGTTTAACGTCTCCAATAATTTCCAGTCCCAAATCTTCGGCTTCTGAGATTAAAGCGTAATATGTTTCGATACCTTCCCAAAAATATTTTTCGAAAAACGCGATATTCAATTTAATAGCCGGTACCATAGGAGCTACAATTCTCATTGTCTGTGTACAAAAATCGAAAATTGCATCTACCGCGGCGGCTACATCGTATTCATCATTCATTTGGCGATGATTTCTTATAGCGGCCGGAAGTCTATTATAAACCGGGTCGAGTCCGACAGTTAAACATGTTTTTTTAGTTTTTACAGCCTCACAAAGGCGATCAGCAAAATGACTTGTCATTATATAAGTCCTCATATTTTCAAAATTAACTTTTACAAAACGAATAAATTAATATAATCGGATATATGAATATGAGCAAGAGAGAAATCCCTGATAAGGGTATAGATTTACAAAATCGTAAAAAAAAGAGGCTGAAAAAATTGATATGCTGGCTTGCAATTGATTTATCAGTCGCATTTATTATTTTTGCACTTCTTTTGTATAAGCCGGGAAAATATAATCCTGAATTTGACGAATCTGAGGAAGTAAGTTCCTCCCTTTTAAAACTATATTCAGTTATTCATGATAAAAGTCAGTTAAAGGATCCTTTTGAAATTGTAATTACCCAGGAATCTCTGAACGACTTACTAAATCTTGCGGACTGGCCAATGGAATCCGAAGGGGTTTTGCTTTATTCGCCAGCGGCTATAATCGACTCGAACGCTGTCATTCTTATGGGGACCGCGGAATTGCAATCCGTGGAATTTATTATTACAATCGAACTTCAGCCTAAAATAAATGAACAGGAAATGATGAATATTGATGTCCAGGCCGTCAAGGTTGGAGCGATAAACGTTACGCCGCTTGCGAAAATTACAGCCCAGCAAATGTATAAGCAGAAATTGGCAGAAATGGGTAACCTTGATTTATATACGTGGCAATCGAAATTAGTTGCATCCATATTGGCCGGTGAAGCAATGGAGCCGGTTTTTGATATAGATAATCAGGAAGTAAAAGTAAAAAATATTCATATCGAACAGGGGAAAATTACTCTTCAACTGGACCCAATTAAGTAATTAAATAGAATAAAAGGCATGAGAATAAATCCTTTGGTCCTAATAAAATGTTAAAAATGTCATTTCAGTGCTAAAAACGCATATTTTATCAAGACGTTCGTTTCTTTTGTTAAAAAAACACTTTTTGCCGGAAAATCCTTAAAAAATGCTAAAAACATCAAAAAAGTTATTGCTCTAACTGGATTAGACGATTATTATATAAAGTTCGGTTGTAAGGCTTTAGATTAGCTGCCAGAATTGATTTTATAAACTTAGGTGTGAAATGTACTTAACAGGATTGATGAACCGTGCAAATTAAGCGAACAAATTTTCGTTACCGCTTTTCTTTTTGCGCTAATGGTAGCTTGGGAATCAGAGTTTCTGCTTCAATGCCAGAAAACGAAACAGGTTGTATTATTGGATTTGCATTTAATGCAAAAGGATTTCTTTACCGGAGGCAGATGATGTAGTATAAAGGAAACTACAACCTCTAATCGTTTTGCCGATTGGATAAGAAGAATGCCAATCGGGTCTTGTTTGAAGTGGAAACCGAAAAGGTTTCCATTTTTGTTATGTAAATAGATTAAGAGTTCAACTCGTGCTTCGCAGTCCCCAGTGGACAGGGCATCAGAAAGAGATTAGGACTATGAATCAGGAATTATTAAGAATCGTAGAAAATATCGCTCGCGACAAAAATATCGATAAGGAATTAATCTTTGTCGATCTTGAAGAGGCTATGGTCTCTGCTGCACGAAAACATTTCGGATCGCCTGATATCGATATTGCGGTACATATTGATCGTCAAAGCGGGGAGATAAGTGCTTTCAAAGACAAAGTTCAAATTGATATTAAACAGCTTGGACGAATTCCCGCTCAAATTGCAAAGCAGGTTATAATACAAAAGATTCGCGCTGGGGAAAGGGATAGCATCTATTCCGAATTTGTTCAGAGAAAAGGCGAAATTGTAAGCGGCTCGGTTGTAAGATATGAAAGTGGAACTTTGATTGTCAGCCTGGATCGCTGGACCGAAGGATTTATGCCTAAAGGCGAGCAGATAATGGGTCAGACGCATCGAGTTGGAGAGAGAATCAGATGCTTGATTCTTGATGTCAAAGAAACTTCGAATCAGGTCAAGATTATTCTTTCTCGTACCCATCCTGATTTTATAAGAAGACTTTTCGAACTTGAAGTTCCTGAAATTAACGAAAAAATAATTGAAATTCGCGCTCTTGCCCGGGAAGCAGGCTACAGAACAAAAGTCGCGGTCAACTCACTGGATGACAAAGTTGACCCGGTCGGAGCCTGTGTCGGCGTGCGCGGAAGCAGAATAAAAAACGTCGTAGATGAACTGGGCGGTGAAAAGATAGATATTGTACGCTGGAACGATTCTTCGCAAGTACTTGTTTCCAATGCTCTTATGCCGGCAAAAGTCAGCGAAATAGCCCTTTGTTTCGAACTGGGTCGCGCAACTGTGGTAGTCGAAGAAGAGCAGCTTAGTCTTGCGATAGGCAAGCATGGTCAAAATGTCAGGTTAGCCGCAAGACTTACATCATGGGATATAGATATTCTTACCCCGGATGAATACAATCAGGGAATTGAGCGTCTTACGACCTGTGTAAAATCAGTAAAAGAAGCCGATGATACGACAGTCGATAAACTAATCGCACTTGGTGTCATATCAATTTCAGACCTTGACGACGTAGGAGTCGAACCTTTAATAAATGAATTGAAATTCAATCCTGATATCGCTGAAAAACTTGTAGAAGCGGCATCAAAGGAAGTAGAAAATCTTTCAGAAGAAAACGAGCAAAGTGAAGCAGAAAAACATCTGGCTAAACAATCCAAAATAACGCACGATGATCAGTAAACCAATTCTGATTCTTATGCTTTATGCTATGTCAAAACAGATGCTCAGGACGATTTGACTCGCTGAAAAATAAATAAGTTGAAGTTGGAGAAAAATTTTTGGCAACAACAAGAGTATATATTCTGGCTAAAGAGCTGGGTGTAAAGAGTTCAGCTATTATCAAAAAATGTCAGGATGAAAATCTTGACGTCAAGAACCATATGTCAGTTATTTCAGCAGGTCTGGCTGCTACTATACACGAATGGTTTTCTGAAGGTGAAAATGTAACCACGATAGAGACTTCAGAAAGAGTCGATTTGAATAAAGTCCGAATCAAAAGAAAGAAAAAAATAGCCCCCGTCACACAAGAACAAGAAGATTCAGACTCTCTGGAAGTTGCACCTGAAGGTGAAACTGAACTGGAAACCGATGCTGAAATCAGCGAAGAGCAGGTCGAAACGGATTCTGCACAAATCGAACAGGAAACCGCAGTAATTGAGGAGCAGGAACCTCAGCAGGTATCTCAGGAACCGGAAGTTGCTGCACCTGAAGTTACACCTCAGGTTGTACAGGAGCCGACACCTCCTCCTCCTGCACCCATCCCATTTGTACCTAAACAGGAAAAAATCGTTCCGGCAGGTCCCATTTTGGAAAGACCTGGGCCTGCCAGATTGAGTGGGCCGCAGGTAGTTCGAGTCGAAGCACCCGAGCCTCCCAGAAGAAGACCGAAGCCTCGTACCAGAGCTAAATATGATGAACCCGTCACAGAACCTTTGATGTACAACCAGGTTAAAGTTGATTCAGGCGAATTGGGTGATAAAAAGCATGGTTCCAAAAAACACAAGGATCGCACTCATGGCAGAAGGCATGAAGAACTTGAGCCGGAACCGCATAATAAGAAAGTAAAAACGCCGGGCAGCAAGTGGCGTGAAAGAGATATGGAAGAAAGACGTGCCAGACTCGATGCCGCTGGCGGCGAAGGTTTGCGATTACGTCCGATACGTAAAATAGCCGCAAAAGCAACAAAAGCCGCACCTTCTTCCGCTCCCGCAAAGCCGTCGAAAGTTTCCGTAACTGCTCCTGTAACGGTAAAAGATTTATCCGCCGCTCTCGGCATAAAAGCTACGGATATTATAACGAAATTGATGCAGCAGAATATCATGGCTAATGCCAACCAGGTAATTAGCAATGAAGTCGCGGAATTAATCGCTCTCGAATTTGACGTCGAATTGTCAATAGAACGCAAGTTCACTCTCGAAGAGCAAATAAAACATGAATTTGAAAACCGCGAAAGAAATCATATCCAGAAACGCAGTGTTATCGCCGCGATGTTAGGACACGTTGACCACGGCAAAACAAGTCTTCTGGACAAAATTCGTTCTTCTCACGTAGCCGCCGGCGAAGCAGGTGGTATCACGCAGCACATCGGTGCCTCGGAAATTATCTGGGACAACAAACGTGTGACCTTTATCGATACTCCCGGTCACGAAGCATTTACTGCCATGCGAGCACGCGGTGCGAATATGACTGACGTAGTCGTTCTCGTCGTCGCCGCTGATGACGGCGTAATGCCGCAGACCATAGAGGCAATCGCACACAGCAAAGCCGCGGGCGTACCGATTATCGTTGCGTTAAATAAAATCGACTTGCCCGGCTGCGACATAAACCGCATATACGCACAGCTTTCGGAGCATGGATTGACACCGGCCGAATGGGGCGGCGAAACCGAAGTCGTAAAAACCAGTGCAACTACCGGGCTGGGTGTCGATGACCTTCTCGAATCAATCGATTATATCGCGGAACTGGCGGACCTCAAAGCCGATGATACGATACCCGCTACAGGCTGGGTAATCGAAGCTAAAATGTCACCGAAACAGGGACCGTTGGCTACGATATTAATTAAGGAAGGCCAGTTGAATCGCGGCGATATCGTATTGGCAGGTAACGCTTACGGCCGCGTAAAAATGATGAAAAATACTTACGGCAAGGTTATCAAAACCGCGACAAGCTCAATGCCGGTCGAGATAATCGGCTTGAATGATACACCTCAGGCCGGAGACCGATTCTATTGCCTTGACGATTTCAACAAAGCCAAAGCCGCCGCCGAGGAAAATCAAACCATCAGCCGCGAGCATTCTCTGTCCGAACGTAACCAGGTAACGCTTGATAATTTGTTCAGCCAGATAGAAGCCGGAAAAACCCAGACATTGAATCTCATCTTACGAGCCGATGTACAGGGCTCCGTCGATGTGTTGAAAAAATATTTGACCGATTTGAGTACGAGCGAAATAAAACTCAATATTCTGCACGCGTCCACCGGCGGTATTACCGAAGGCGATGTTGTGCTTGCTGAAGCTTCGAACGCAATCATTATCGGCTTTAACGTAGTCAGCGACGAACACGCCGCTAAAATAGCGGAAGAAAAAGGCGTCGAAATACGACTCTATAATATTATTTACCGCATAACAGAAGATTTAGAGAAATCGATGGTCGGCATGCTCGCTCCTGAAGAACAGGAAAAGAGCGTCGGAAGAGCCGTCGTACGAGATACATTCAAGATTTCGCGTCTCGGCACGATTGCCGGCTGTTATGTAACCAGCGGCGTAGTAACGAAAACCGCTAAAGCAAGACTTATCAGGAATAATATAGTAGTCAAAGACGAGCTGGCTCTCGAATCGCTCAAGCATTTCAAGAACGATGCCCGCGAAGTTAAATCAGGACTGGAGTGTGGAATCAAAATTGCCGGATACGACGATATTAAAGTCGATGACGTTTTTGATTTTTATGAAATTGTAAAAATAGCAAGGACTTTATAAATTAACCACAGATTTACGCAGATTATCACTGATTAAAAGATATAAAATTTATGGTTTTTTAATTAATAATTAAATCTGTGAAAATCTCCCCTTGGGCCCCACGGGCTCCCAGGGAGATGGCAAGGCCAAGTGTTAATCAGTGGTTAAAATATTTAATAATTATGAAATCTCGCAGGCAGGAAAAGGTTGCTCGTATAATTAAGGAATCAGTGAGTGATTGCATCGCCAATCACCTCAGTGACCCTCGCATAGAGGGACTCGTCAGTGTAACCAAAGTTGACGTTTCCCCGGATTTACGCAATGTTGATGTATATCTAAGTGTTTACGGAAAAGATGAGTCCTCTCAGAATAAGACGTACAATGCAATTGTACATGCCACAAAAAGAATACAAACTTTTATGGCTCATGATTTACAAAGCAGATTCTGTCCGATACTTCATTTCAAGAACGATGACAATTTCAAGAAAACGCTGGAGACCATGAGATTGATAGACGAAGCCGTCGGCAATCCGTACAGCGAACCTGAAACAGACGAAGAAAACGACTTAGACGATTCCGACGATATTGAAGATATCGACGATATAGAAGAAACCGAAGAAGACGATTCCGACGAAGATTTTTCAGACGAAGAAGACGAAAATTTATAATAAATAGTAGGGTGCGTGTTAACGCACCATTTCAAAATTAAGATTAAATGATCCGCTGGAATATTTCGGCAGAGGCTTATATGAAAAACAGTAAAGAGTATTCGAAAAAAATATCGAATTTGTACCAGTCATTAAAACGTAAAAATATAAAATTCAATCCATTGGAGCCTAAAACGGTGGTTGATTCGCTGATTTATGGCATAATCAGTGAAAAACTGACGGAAAAGGAAACGGAAGCTGCGTTGAAGAAATTCAGCGAGTACTTCGTTGACTGGAATGACCTTCGTGTATCGAGGCTCGAAGAAATAGCCGAACAACTGGGCTGCGATACTCCTGAGAACAGGGAAATCGCTTTAATTCTGACTAAGGTTCTGAATAAGATATTTATCGAAAACAACCAGGTTTCACTGGAAGGCATTCATAAACTGGGAAAACGTCCGGCCCGCCAGAAACTTGAGAAAATGGAAGAATTGAGCAGATATACGATTGATTATTGCATGCTGGCCTCGATGGATTCTCATGCGATACCGCTTACAGATATAATGATTGAGTATCTTCAGAAAAACGACCTTGTCGATGCCCACGCAGATGGTGCGACTATAGAAGGTTTTCTCTCCAAGCAGATTTCCGCCAAGAACGGCTACGAATTTTATAAACTGTTACGTCATGAAAGCGAAACGCATATTCATCATACATCGAGCGTGAAGAGTGCCCATGTTGCGAAAATGGAACACGAGGCAAAAAAAGAAACGGCAGTCGCTTCAGTTGATTCTGATGTGACGCAGGATGCGAACATAGTAAAGAAAGTCATAAAAGCGAAGAAGGTTGAAAAGGTTAAAAAACCGAAAGCCGAACCAGCCGCTGCGAAAACGAAGAAAAAAAAGTAGAAAATCAAAATGTAGAGTGCGTGTTAACGCACCATTTCCATATAAAGGCAATTTGGTGCGTTAGCACGCACCCTACTTAAAAGGAAAATGATGTCAGAAACAGTATTAAAATTAGGATTACCCGCTGGAAGTTTACAGAAAGCAACGATAGAACTCTTTGGCAAAGCGGGCTTTCATATTGCCGAATCTCAAAGAAGCTATCAGCCGCATATCGATGATAAGGAAATTCAGCTTGTAATGCTTCGAGCACAGGAAATGAGCCGCTATGTCGAAGACGGCGTACTCGATGTCGGAATTACAGGTTATGACTGGATAATGGAAAACGGCTCGGATGTAGTGGAAATATGCCAGCTTCCATACAGCAAGGCAACGAGCAAACCGGCTCGCTGGGTACTGGCGGTTCCTGAAGAATCCAGAGTTGAAAAAGCTGAGGATTTGGCGGGCGGGATTATCGCTACGGAATTGTTAAACGTTACGAAAAAATATTTTGCAGATAAAAAAATAAACGTGAAAGTGGAATTCAGTTGGGGAGCAACGGAAGTTAAAGCAAGATTAGTCGATGCGATTGTCGAACTGACCGAGACCGGCTCTTCGCTCAGTGCCAACAACTTAAGAATTGTCGATACGATTATCAGCTCGACGACAAGGTTCATCGCGAATAAAAAGGCATGGAAAAATCCTGAAAAACGTGAGAAAATCGAGAATATTTCCATGCTTCTTAACGCCGCGATTGAAGCTCGAAACAAAGTTGGATTAAAGCTGAACGTGAAAAAAGCGGATTTGAAGTCGATATTAAAGATTCTTCCCGCCGAAAAAAGCCCGACAATTTCCGAGCTTGCGGATTCGGAGTATGTTGCGATAGAAGTTATTATCGACGACGTAATCGAACGTTCTCTGGTTCCGGCCCTGATACGTGCGGGCGGCTCTGGTTTAATAACTTACCCTCTGAATAAGGTAATTCATTAAGAGTAAAGAAATGGTGCGTTATCACGCACCCTACATTTCTTATAACTTTTGTACAAATATTTATGACAAAACGGATTGCTATTTTAGGTTCTACCGGTTCGATAGGAACGAACGCTCTGCGTGTTATCGAAGCTCTCGGTCCCGAATACCAGGTAACGGCACTGAGTGCTCATAGCAATATTGAACTTCTTGCTCAACAGGTAAAAAAATTCAAACCCAGTTATATCGCGGTAACAAATCCTCTTTACGCTCAGAAAGTTCATGAGTTGCTGGGCAATAGTGAAATCGAGATTCTTATAGGACCAGAAGGTCTGGTTGAAATAGCAAGTCTCGATGAAGTTGACATTCTGCTGGCTGCTGTAGTCGGCTCGGCGGGTTTGCCCGCTCTTTTGGCGGCTGCGGAAAAAGGCAAAAGACTTGCCATAGCGAATAAAGAACCTCTCGTAATCGCGGGCAAGATGCTTCTTGAAAAAATAAAACAGAGCGGCGGTTCGATTTTGCCGGTGGATAGCGAACATTCGGCGATTTTCCAATCCATGCAATCCGGAAAACACGAAGAAGTTTATAAAATTATTCTCACCGCATCCGGCGGGCCGTTCAGGAAACTTTCATTAAAAGAGATTGAAAACGTCACTCTGAAACAGGCTCTCGCACATCCGACGTGGGACATGGGGCCGAAAATAACTATCGATTCGGCGACTATGATGAATAAAGCGTTCGAAGTGATAGAAGCGCGGTGGCTTTTTGATATGCCGGTCGAAAAACTGGATGTTGTGATTCATCCCGAGTCGATAATTCATTCGCTTGTGGAATTTATCGATGGTTCGATTATAGCACAGCTCGGAAAGCCGGACATGTGTTTGCCGATTCAATACGCTCTGACATATCCTGCGCGAGTTGAGGGAATTGTGAATCGTCTGCGGCTTGAGCAGGTGAGCAAATTAACATTTTTCGAGCCTAATCTGGAGTTGTTTCGCGGCTTGAAACTGGGTTTTGAAGTCGCTCGAACAGGCGGAACGACCGCGGTTGTCTTCAACGCCGCCAATGAAGCCGCTGTTGAAGAATTTCTGGCAGGGAGAATCAGGTTTGTTAATATTATGCAGCTGATTGAACATTGCCTGAACAAACATAGCAATAAAAATGACGTATCTCTTGAAGAATTGCTTGAAACTGACAGGTGGGCGAGAAAAGAGGTAAAAAATTACTTGCAGTCTGGTCATAAAAGTTTAATCTAAAGACATACTATTCTTCGATAAAG
>CAZMPL010000059.1:10750-14123 GCA_964567805.1 uncultured Pirellulales bacterium
ATTTTCTTATAATTTTATTGAGGTATTAAATGGCAGAAGCTGAAAAGAAAAACAGCCCTTATATTCGTATTGCAATTTTTATTTTGTGTGTTGCGGCGATTATTTTCTTTATATTTAAAAATATCAGTGCTTTTGTGAACGTGCTTTATGTTATGCTCGGTTTCGGAGCGGTTATCCTTATTCACGAGTTTGGGCATTTCATTATTGCGAAAATATCGAATATTAAAGTTGAAGCGTTTTCAATTTTCATGCCGCCAATATTATTGGGAGTACAAAGAACAGAAAAAGGTTTTAAAGTAAGAATCCTGCCTGAAATATTTCCAAAGAAAGGCGAAAAGGGTGACGAATCGGCTGAAGGAGCTATGAGTTTTACGATTCCTAAAAAATGCAATCCCGGCGAAACGGAATATCGAGTTGGTTTAATTCCATTCGGCGGCTTTGTCAAAATGTTAGGGCAGGAAGACGTTGGTTCTGTAAAAAGCAGTAATGATCCCCGTTCATTTGCGAATAAACCTGTATTTATTCGTGCCGCGGTTATAGCAGCTGGTGTTTGCTTTAACGTAATAAGCGCAGTCATTATTTTCATGATTGCTTTTCTTGTTGGTATAAATCTCGCTCCGGCAAAAGTGGGTTCCGTTGTTCCCGGTTCTCCGGCGGCGATTGCGGGTATAAGAGCCGGTGATGAGGTTGTAGAAATTAACGGCAATTCTAAGGACCTCGACTTTTCAGATATCGGTGTAGCAGCCGCTCTTTCAGGAAAAGACGAAGAAGTATCGTTAAAAGTCAGGCATCCTGATGATTCCGAGCAGGAATATAAACTAAAAGCGGTATTGCTCCCCGGCGAGGAGATGAGACTTTTCGGTATATTACAGGCAAATAGTCTTACTATTTCAAGGCTCTCGAAAGATGATGCGAATGATTTATACGCGAAAACACGTTTGAGTCCCGGTGACAAAGTTTTGGCCGTTAACGGAACCGAAATTCGCGGCTATTGGGAAATGGCAGAAAAAGTCAGCAGTCTGCTCGAGCCAGAAGTGAGTTTAACCGTTAAGTGTTCAGATGAAAAATTGGCTGACCAGGCGATAAACACAAAAATCCCGTTAAATATGAATGTTTACCAGGCATCAAATAGTGAATCAGATATAAAGTTATGTAATATTTATTCTATGGTTCCCCGTTTGAAAGTCGCGGATTCCGGAATAGTACCTGATTCTGTAGAAACCGGGAATGAAAACAGGGGAGTTATAAATAAAATATTTTATTTATTCGAATCGGTACATAAAAAGATTGCCGGTCTTTTTAACAAAGAAGAACCCGTCGAAAGGCCTGTACATCCATTGCATCCGGGTGACATTATTCTTGCGATTGGTGATATTGAAAATCCGACCTATGAAGAATTAACCACAATCGCTGCGGAATATAAAGATAAAGAGTTGCCGGTTAAAGTTCTGCGTAAAGACGCGAATGGAAACGAGCAGGAACTTACCGTAACAGTGACACCCAAGCAGCCGGCGGGCGGCAATAAGGTTTTAATTGGAATCGTTCCTGTTCTCGATGCCGCTCATCCGGTAGTTGCTCAAACAGTCGATGTCAATGATGAGTTGGAAAAACTCGAAATACCCAGAGGTGCGGTTATAACCGATGTTGATGGAACAAAAGTAAATAGTTTCTATGATATCATTAAAGAAATTAGAAAATACCCGGGAGAAAGAATTACTCTTAACTGGCGTGTGGATGAGGAAGTAGCCGGTAATGCTGCTATAACCGTAAAAGCTGATGATAAAAACTTGATTACACCGATGTCTTCTTTCGCGGATAATATTCCTTTCGTGCTTCTGAAAGAATCATACAAAGCAGAAGGTCCTTTCCATGCAATCGTTATGGGATATAGAAAAACCGTCAATTTTATCGCTCAGACATATGTTACACTGAGAAGACTTGTTACCGGCATGGTCAGTCCTTCGAATCTCATGGGCCCGGTTGGTATTATGAGAATCAGTTACAGGATTGTAGCCGACCAGCCGCCGATTTATTATGTATATTTCCTTGGACTTATAAATGCGGTTATCGCTGTTTTTAATTTTTTACCTGTGCCGCCTCTCGACGGAGGCCTTGTTCTGCTCCTGATTATCGAAAAAATAAAAGGTTCGGCAATCAGCGAGAAAACACAGACAATTATTGCTTATACTACATGGACATTAATTCTGGCACTTGTAATATATGTAACGTTTAATGACCTTACAAGGCAAATATAAGTTTACGTTGTGAAATGAAAAATGTAGGGTGGGGTTCTGCCCCGCCGGGTATTCAACAGGAAGTTCGGTAGAAAGGATTCTAACGTGTTGGAGCTGCTTGAAAAATTGTCTTCTCAACAATATCATAAAGGCATATTCGATGCTCTTAAAGAGCAGGATGAGCAAATATATAAATTAATAGTCAAAGAATATGAGAGGCTGCAGAATTCGATACAGCTTATCGCCGCTGAGAACCAGTGTTCGCAGGCGGTATTGGCGGCTCTCGGTTCGATAGTTCAGAACAAAACTACCGAAGGATTCCCCGGCTCGAGATTTCACGGCGGCTGTGAAGTTGTCGATAGTATCGAGAACCTTGCCGCGGCAAGAGCGAGAGAAACTTTCGGCGCACAATACGCGAATGTTCAGCCTCATTCGGGAACGAACGCTAATCAGATAGTAATTACCGCATTGCTCGAAAGAGATGATGCGATACTGAGTCTCGGAATGGACCAGGGAGGACATGTCTCGCACGGCGCGAATGTCGCTTTCAGCGGAAAATTCTTCAAGGTTCATAATTATAACGTAAATAAATCGAACTACCTTCTGGATTATGAAGCGATTAAAGCTATGGCGATTGCTTTCAAACCCAAACTGATTATTTGCGGTGCGACTGCTTATTCGAGAGTAATAGATTTCAAAAAGTTCAGGGAAATAGCCGATAGAGTTGGCGCATATCTTCTTGCCGATATTTCTCACATAGCAAGTCTCGTAATTGGCGGTGCGCATCCTTCGCCGGTAAACTACGCTCATTTTACAACGACAAGTACCTATAAACCAGGAGGCCCGCGAGGCGGTCTCATTTTGATGGGTAACGATTACGACAGGACAATAACCATTGGTGACAAAGCTGTGCCGCTCTGGAAATTGATTGATAAAACAACTTTCCCCGGCGTGCAGGGAACACCTTATTTGAATAACATCGCCGCGAAAGCTGTCTTCTTCAGGGAAACCCTTTCGGAGGAATACAGAACAAGACAGTTCAGGATAATTGTCAACGCGAAAAGACTTGCGAGCAACTTTGTCGAACTGGGTTACGATGTACTAACCGGCGGAACAGATAACCACATGGTTTTAATAAA
>CAZMPL010000060.1:0-14046 GCA_964567805.1 uncultured Pirellulales bacterium
GTTGACACAGCCGATAATGGAATTCTTGGTCTTTCCATGCTCAAGGAAAAATCCGATGATTTGATAATACTCGATTTAAAGATGCCCGGCTTTAACGGCATGGATGTGCTCAAAGAGGTAAATCAGAAGAATCCAGGAACACTCGTAATTGTTATCACCGGCCATGCGACGATTGAATCCGCAGTAGAAGCTATGAAAAACGGTGCTTACGATTTTATACCCAAGCCTTTCACTCCTGAAAGCTTACGCATGATAGTTAAGCGTGCGTTAAGTACAAGAGAGCTTACTTTGGAAAATATATTGCTTCGAAATGAATTGAAATCTGGTCTTGGTTCCGAAGTAATAATTGGTAATGATAACTCAATGAAAGCTGTCGAGCAGCTTGTAAGAAAAGTCGGCCCCACTGATACTACAGTTCTTATTACAGGAGAAAGCGGGACAGGTAAAGAAGTAATTGCACGCGCCATACATAAATGCAGCAGCAGAAGTGATAAGCCTTTCGTTGCGGTTGACTGCGGCAGTCTCGTTGAAACTCTCTTCGAGAGTGAACTTTTCGGTCATGTCAAAGGTTCATTCACTGGCGCCGTTGAGACAAAATACGGCCGATTCGAACTGGCAAACGGCGGAACGCTCTTTTTCGATGAAATTGGAAATGTCAGTTTGAGTATTCAGTCAAAATTGCTGAGAGTATTGCAGGAAAGAGAAATTATAAAAGTCGGAAGTTCACAGGTAGTTAAAGTAGATGTTCGTATTATCGTGGCTACAAACAAAGATTTGATACAATCGGTCAAAGATGGAACCTTTAGAGAAGATTTGTTCTACAGATTGAGCGTTGTTCCAATTACTATGCCGCCTTTGCGCGAGAGAAAAAGCGATATACCGTTATTGACAAATTACTTTCTTGAAAAATATAACAAGAAAAGAGGGAAAAATCTCAAGGGTATCTCTGATAAGGCAATGAAAGCGCTCATCGAATATGACTGGCCCGGAAATGTCAGGGAGCTGGAAAATGCTATAGAACGTGCTATCGTATTAACTGAAAACGAAATTATCGAACCTTCCGACCTGATGTATTATGGGCTAACAGTTGATACTGAAACGGGAACAGGCTCAAATGAAGAAGATAAAGTAAAACGTCTCGTTGATTTGGAAAGAGAATACATAATAAAAGCTTTGAAAAAATTTAACGGACATAAAGGAAATACCGCCGAATCACTCGGAATTGACCGTAAAACCTTACGCTTGAAAATGAAGGCTTACGGCATAGTTGAATAAAAGAATCTCGCTGATTCATTATTCCCCTTTAAATGGGGCATAATGCCCCATCGCAATAAATTTCCCCCTCTACTACATCTTCACTCTAAAACACATATCTTCTTTTAAGAAAGGCACTTATGTGAATTTAGGTCAAAAATATCCCAAATTGGCATGGCAATTGCACAAGCAAAATAAAATATTAGTTGTTATGCTTTGTTGATGTTTAATAAGGTGAAATGATTTAGGTGTTATATAGAGTAATTAGTAATCCAGAGAGAAAATTAATGGGATCAGAATGCAAAAGGATTTTGATAATCGACCCTGACATTATGTCAGTTTATCCGCTGTATTCAGATTTAATTCGCGACGGCTTCACTGTAGAAACAAGCTGCAATATCAGGGAAGCAGTCGAAAGAATAAAAGACATAAAATTCTGCTGCGTCATTATGGATGTGGATTTGCCGAGAATTAAAGGCTACGACGCTGTTTCAATTCTCATGGCTATTGATCCGGACCTGAAAATTATAATGACATCGAACAAAAACAGTCTGGAAATCGAAGCTGAAGTTCGTAAGCAGGATATTGTTTATTACTATATTAAATCATTTGACCGCGGGGAGCTGGTCGAAGCTGTTCATGATGTTTATCAACGGCAGCAAAGGTTATGAACCACTTAAAATAGATGTGCAAGTCTATCGTGGTTTGAATTTTATGTTTATAATAAAGGTGATGCTTCTGCGCGCAGTTCGCAGAAATCGTTATTTTAACGCTAAAAAACTATGGCACGTGATACATTAAAAACCAGAATAATTATTTCTCACATGGTGGGTATCATCCTGGTATCCCTATCTGTAGCCGTTGCTGGTTTTTATTTTATAAAAAAGGACATTATTGACCGTGCCCAGGAAAAAGTTAAAAATGATTTGAATGCGGCCAGAGAAGTATATTCACAGGAAACCAAGAATATTGAAAACGTAATTCGCTTATCTGTTTTACGTTCTGAATTCCGTGATTTACGACATGAAACAGACGAATTCGATAAAGAAACCAGGCAAAAAGCAAGTAAATTACTCGATGATATCAGAGTTGCTGAAGGTTTGGATATATTAACATTAACTGATGAAAAGGGAAATGTAATAATAAGATCCCGAAATCCTGAGACTGTAGGAGACAATCAGGCACATAATGAACTTATAGCCAAGGTTTTAAATGAAAAAACAATCGTTTCCGGAACCCAGGTAATCACTGGAGATCAATTATTAAAAGAAAACAACAAATTAGCTGAACAGGCCCATATGTGGGTTAAATATACAGAAAAATCCAAGCCTATAACCGAAAAAGAACATACATCCGGTTTGATAATTAAATCAGCAGCTCCTGTTTTCGATTTCGATAAAAATTTCATCGGAGTACTTTACGGGGGTATTCTGCTTAATCGGAATTATGATATCGTTGATAAAGTAAAAAATGTTGTTTATAAGGGACTCGAATATAAAGGCAAAGATACTGGAACAGTAACGATATTTCAGGATGACTTGCGTATCTCCACAAATGTAAAAGATAAAGATGGAAATCGTGCGATAGGAACACGTGTTTCTTCTGAAGTATATGACCAGGTAATAACAAAAGGACTTCCGTGGAACAGCCGTGCGTTTGTCGTAAATCATTGGTACAAAACGGCTTACGAACCCATAAAAAATATCAGCGGCGATATAATAGGTATGTTATATGTTGGTACTCTCGAACAGCCGTTTAATGATCTTTTTATAAATATAACTCTCATATTTATGATTATTATCATAGCCGCTACTGTATTAGCGATATTTTTATCTATCATTCTTGATGATAGAATTGCCAGGCCTTTAACGGAAATTGTCGATGCCTCTTCGAAACTTGCCGCTGGAAATCTTGGTATTAAAGTTCAGAGCAATACGAATTTACATGAGTTAAATTTACTCGCTGAATCTTTTAATGAAATGTCAGCAAAACTCAGTGAAAGAGAACAGAATCTTAATAACCTTAATAAAAATTATGTTGATTTAATCGGTTTTGTAGCGCATGAATTAAGAGGAATGCTGGCTTCGGCCGTTATGAATGCCTACTCGGTTCGTGATGGTTATCTTGGGTTAATAAACTTCAAACAGAGAAAAGCCATTAACTCTATAACTCGAAATCTGGACTATTTAACGGCTATTGTCGGAAAATTCCTTAATCTAGGAAGAATCGAAAGAAACCAGTTAAATATTCATAAGTCTGCAATAAATATGAATGAAGAAATTTTTGTTCCTTCTATTTCGACACTTATGCCTTTGGCAGAGAGAAAAGGGATGAAAATAATAAACAAACTGACACCTAATTTAAAAATTAATGCTGATACGGATTTAATGCAGATTGTGGCAAATAATCTAATCAGCAACGCGATAAAATATGGCCATGAAAATGGTAATATCATAGTAAGTAACCAGGATCTAAATGATAAAGTTGAAATTGATGTGTATAACGACTCGGAACCTATAACTGCCGAGCAGAAAGAAAAATTATTCCATAGATTCTCAAGACTTGAAACTCCAGAAACTAAAAAAGTTAAAGGAACAGGACTTGGATTATATATAACGAAACAAATAATTGAGCAACACGGCGGCAACATAAGAGTTGAGCCGAGAGAAAAAGGTAATTCATTTATTCTACAAATTGAAAAGGGATTATAAAGTGACTACTCCATTAGAAACGCTAAAAAAGAAAAGAGCTGAATCTGTAAACAGAATTTTACAGAAAGGTTATCTTGCCAACATCCGAGTGTATGTAGGTATGGCAACCTGTGAAATCGCGGCTGGTTCAAAAGATGTTATGGAAGTTTTCCGGGAAGCTATAAATACCGGGAAAGTTAAAGATGTTTACTTAAGCCAGAAAGGATGCGCCGGAAGGTGCAACCTCGAACCTACCGTAGAAGTAGTCGAGGCAGGAAAAAATCCCATTAAATATGGCAAAGTTACAAAAGAAAGAGCCATGGATATTATCAACAAACACATAATCAACGGTAAAGTCATTGAGGAATGGGTAATTGAATAATTCCGCTTACTGCTATGACACTGAATAAATAAAGGAAGAAAATGAAAGAACATATAATCACAATATGTAATGGTACAGCATGTATAAACAAGAATGCTCGCAACCTGCAAAGCATTCTTGAAGAACAGCTTGTGAAACTTGGTTTAAAGGACAAAGTCAAAATTAACGTATCTGGCTGCCTTGGTATGTGCGATAAAGGTCCTATCATGATTGTCTATCCCGGATATACGATATATGGCGGCTTCACAGAGAAAGACATCCCGGAAATTTTGCAGCAGCATATTATTAATAAAAAACCGATTTCAAGACTGGCTATAAAGGAAAACAATTTGTTTAACAGGTTCTTCCGAATTTTCGGAGATACGAAATTTTTCGGAAGACAAATGCGAATCACACTTCGTAACTGCGGTATCATCGATCCGGAGAATATAGACGATTATATAGCTTTACGCGGATATGAAGCACTCGCTAAAGTTTTAACCGATATGTCTGCTCAGGATGTTATAAATGAAGTTAAAAAATCAGGTTTGAGAGGTCGCGGCGGCGGTGGTTTCCCAACCGGAACAAAATGGCAATTTACATCCGATCAGAAAAATAAAGAGAAATATGTAATCTGCAACGCCGATGAGGGTGACCCGGGTGCGTTCATGGATAGAAGCGCAATTGAAGGTGACCCTCATACAATTCTCGAAGGTATGATAATAGGTGGATACGCAATTGGATCACATAAAGGTATTATTTATATAAGAGCCGAGTACCCTCTCGCTATTAAAAGACTCGAAAAAGCAATAGCAGACGCAAAAGCCCACTGTCTGTTAGGGAAAAATATTCTCGGCTCTAATTTTGATTTTGATATTGAGATTCGACTCGGTGCAGGAGCATTCGTATGCGGCGAAGAAACCGCTCTGATTCGCTCTATCGAGGGTAGCCGTGGAATGCCTAAGCCAAGACCTCCATATCCTTCTATCAGCGGCTTGTTCGGCTGTCCGACATTAATAAACAACGTCGAAACATGGGCCAATATACCAGTCGTAATTCTTGATGGCGGCGCATGGTTCAGTTCAATAGGTACAGAGAAAAGCAAAGGTACGAAAGTATTTGCCCTGGCCGGTATGGTAAACAATACCGGCTTAATCGAAGTCCCTATGGGTACGACACTGCGTGAAATAATTTATGACATAGGAGGCGGACTTCCGAATAATAAAAAATTAAAAGCCATTCAAACGGGAGGTCCTTCCGGAGGCTGTCTGCCAATAGATTACCTCGATACACCGGTGGATTACGAGTCACTTACAAAAGCTGGTTCAATTATGGGTTCCGGCGGTATGATTGTGATTGACGAGGATTCCTGCATGGTGGATATCGCCAAGTTTTTCCTTGAGTTTACTCAAAGCGAATCCTGCGGCAAATGTACGCCGTGCCGTGAAGGTACCAAACGCATGCTTGAACTGCTCACTCGAATTTCCGAGGGCAAAGGTGTTCCCGGTGACATAGAAAAACTCGAGCGTCTTGGCAATATGATTAAAAAGTCCTCGCTTTGCGGCCTTGGCCAGTCAGCTCCGAATCCGGTGCTCAGCACAATTAAAAATTTCCGTGAAGAATATGAAGAGCATGTGAACAATAAAAAATGCCGTGCAGGAGTTTGCAAGAAACTGCTGACGTATAATATTACCGATAAATGTGTCGGCTGCACAGCCTGCAAAAAGGTCTGTCCGGTCAACGCAATCAGTGGAACCGCTAAAAATAAACACGTTATCGATCAGAACAAATGTGTCAAATGCGGAGCGTGTTTTGATAAATGTAAATTTAATGCTATTACAAAGAACTGAGGATTATATCCATGAGTGATAAAATAACAATAAGTATAAATGGTAAAAACTATCGGGTCGATAAAGACCAGACGATTATGCAGGCCGCCGACAGCTGCGGCTATCATATCCCGAGATTATGCTATCATCCGAGGTTGTCAATTGAAGGCGCATGCAGAGTCTGCATTGTTGAAGTAGAAGGTATGAAGAATTATATCGCGTCCTGCGCCTACCCGGTTTCCAACGGTATGAAGATTCATACCAATACAAAGGAACTCCGCCAGGCTCGACGTGACATTGTGGAACTGCTGCTGGACAATCACCCGGAAGATTGTCATACCTGTGAACGTGACGGCAATTGTGAGCTTCAGCGGCTGGCATATGCCACAGGAATCCGGCACAGGCATTTCGCCGGCGAGCGCAAGCATTATGAAAAGGACTTGTCCTCAACATCCGTGATTCGAGATCCGGACAAATGTATATTGTGCGGCCGCTGCGTTAGAATGTGTTCGGAAGTACAGGGTATTTACGCAATCGGTCAGGCTAACCGTGGTTTTCAGACTGTGGTAATGCCTGCTTATAATATGCCGTTTGCAGAAAGTGTCTGTACAACATGCGGACAATGTATTAACGTATGCCCAACAGCGTCATTTGTTGAGAAAAACCACACAAAGGAATTATTTACAGCACTGAACAATCCCAACCTGGTCAAAGTGGTTCAGTTCGCTCCCTCTGTTCGAGCCGCTATCGGCGAGGCGTTTAATCTGCAACCGGGACAGAATATGGAAGGACAGTTGGTTGCGTCGCTTCGCAAACTCGGTTTTGATTACGTCTTTGATACACAATTTGCCGCCGACCTTACAATCATGGAAGAAGGCAGCGAATTTCTTGAGCGTCTGCAGGAAAAAGGCAAGCTACCTATGATTACTTCCTGCTCCAGCGCCTGGATGAAATGCGTTGAACAGTTTTATCCTGATTTACTGGACAATGTTTCCACATGTAAGTCGCCGATGTCAATGGCCTCGGCGCTTATTAAAACATATTTTGCTGAACAGATTAAAGTTGATCCGAAGAATATTCTGTCTGTTGCTACAATGTGCTGTACGGCCAAGAAGTATGAGGCTGAGCGGCCGGAATTGAATGTCAACGGAATGAGAGCAACTGATATCGTAGTGGATACCCGTGAAATCGCATGGATGATTAAATCGGCCGGTATTGACTTTGTGAATATCAAACCCGAAGAGTTTGATTCACCGCTGGGTCTGTCCTCCGGTGCGGGTACTATTTTCGGCGTAACCGGCGGTGTAATGGAAGCGGCAATTCGTACCGCTTATGAATTATATACCGGTGAAACACTGATGGATATCGAAGTTAGTTCCATCCGTGGTTTTGATGGTATCAAAGTCGGCAATATTATTATGGACGGCAATGAAATACGCGTCGCTGTTGCTCACGGTCTCGGCAATGCCCATATTCTTCTGGATATGGTTCGCAAGGATCCCAATCGTTTCCACTTTATCGAAATAATGGGATGTCCTGGCGGTTGTATCGGCGGAGGCGGTCAGCCTTATGCCTCAGTCAACTCCATACCGCTGGATGTGGAAACACTTAAATTAAGAGCTAAGGCATTATACGACAATGACCGTAATAAAACCATTCGCCGAAGCCATGATAATCCTGAAATACAAAGACTATACAAGGAATTTTTGAAAAGACCTTTGAGTGATAAATCACATGAACTGCTTCATACTCATTATAAGGCGAAGCTGCCTAAAGGAATTGTTTCTCATAAGCTTAATAATCTGCATAATGGCACGTAATATAAGCAGAAAGTATTTAAAATGGAAACACTACAACAAATTAAAAAAAATGTAAAAGAAATCGACTTGCCGTATAAAGATGGATTTATCGATGAAGTCGGGATAAATAATTCTCTTACAAAGAATCAAAATCCTGACAATAAGAAAATCGATGAAATTCTGCAAAAGTCGCTTTCTATAAAAACTCTGACTCCAGATGAGACAGCCTGCCTGTTGAATGTCAAAGATCCTGAAATATGGGAGAAGATGGCACAAACTGCGCTGGAAGTAAAAAAGAAGGTATATGACAACAGGATAGTGACTTTTGCACCGCTTTATCTGAGCAATCATTGTATCAACGATTGTTTATACTGCGGCTTCAGAAGAAGCAACACTGAAATCCAGAGAACTACATTAAATATAGAACAGGTTAAAAAAGAGATTGAAATACTCGCCGGGGAAATTGGCCACAAGCGCCTTATTGTAGTTTATGGGGAACATCCAACATCCGATGTTAATTATATAGCTTCGACAATTCAGGCTATTATGCAGGTTAAGGTAAAAACCAAAAACGGTTTCGGACAAATTAGAAGATGCAACGTAAACGCTGCTCCGATGAGCGTTGATGACCTGAAAATACTTAAAAAAGTTGGTATAGGTACGTTCCAGGTTTTCCAGGAAACTTACCATCGGAAAACATATGAAAATATACATCCGAAAAACACGATAAAAGCAAATTACCTCTGGCGATTATATGCAATGCACAGATCAATGGAAGCCGGTTGTGATGACGTTGGAATCGGAGCGTTGTTCGGTTTATACGACTGGAAATTCGAGGTAATGGGTTTACTTTATCATTCAATAGAACTCGAGAATAAGTTCGGTGTAGGCCCCCATACAATTTCTTTTCCAAGGCTCGAGCCGGCTGTCAATACGCCTTTCGCTACAAACTCATCTAATAGAGTCAGTGACGAAGATTTCAGAAAGATTGTAACCGTAATAAGATTGTCTGTTCCATATACAGGAATGATTTTGACGGCCAGAGAAAACGCTAAAATCCGAAAGGATATTTTGCCTCTCGGCTGTACGCAAATTGATGCTTCGAGTAAAATCGGAATCGGAACATATTCTGATAATCTGCTTCAGCCGCAGCGCAAAGAACAATTTACTTTAGGTGATACAAGAAGTCTTGATAATGTTATTCGGGAACTCGCAGAGAGTGGATACATTACTTCGTTCTGCACCGCTGGATATCGATGCGGCAGAACCGGAGATAAGATAATGGACCTTCTCAAATGCGGCAAGGAAGGCACTTTCTGTAAACTAAACGCGGTCATTACATTCAGAGAATGGCTCGATGATTTTGCAAGTGAACAGACGAAAGCCGCAGGTGAAAAAGTTATTGAAAAAGAAATCCTGGAAATAGAAAAACAAATGCCGGGCTGGTATCCCAAGCTTATCGATGCTTATAATAAAACAAAGACAGGACAGAGAGATATATATTTCTAAACCAAAGGACATAAAATGATTACTGAAGATAAAACAAATTTGAAAGAAATAAAAGAATTTATTGCGACAAAAATGACTCTTCCTAATCCTGAGTCTAACCTGATAGCGGTTCTGCACAAAGTACAGCAATTGTACTGCTATCTGCCCAAAGATGTAATTGATATGATAGCTGTTGAAATGAATATTCCCACAGCACATATCTGGGGGGTAGCTACTTTTTATCATTATTTTAACCTGAAAAAACCGGGTAACTATATTATTTCACTCTGTCTCGGTACAGCATGTTATGTAAAAGGATCAGGCAAGATTCTGGAAGCTATTAAAAAGCATCTGAAAGTTGAAGTAGGCCAGGTTACAGAAGATGGTATGTTCTCGATTCAGCCTGCAAGATGCGTCGGAGCATGCGGACAAGCACCGGTTTTAATGATAGATGAAAAAATATATGGTGAGCTTACATCAGAAAAAGCAATTAAAATAATCGAACAATATCGTACACAGCATAACAATGCAAAAAAATAATATCCATACTGTTATCGAAAGAGTCTATAGAGACGATACGCCAGCCCTGAGAGATATCGAATATCTGCTCAGCCTGCAAAACAAAGAGGATATGCGTACCCTCTTCAATTCCGCTCAAGTTGTCGTTAGACAATTTTGCGGTGACAGTATCTACATAAGAGGTATTATTGAATTTTCCAGTTATTGCCCGAATACTTGTTTATATTGCGGCTTGAACCGCAACAATACAAGCCTTAAAAGATACAGGCTCACCAGGACAGAAATTATGCAGGCGATTGAAAATATCGCCAAAGCAGGAATAAAAACTGTTGTTCTGCAATCCGGTGAAGACCCACAGCTTGATATCGATGAGTTCGCGGAAATCATAGCTGAAATAAAACAGAATTACGATATGGCGGTTACTCTCTCTGCCGGTGAACGTACTTTCGAAGCTTACAGAATCTGGAAACAGGCCGGCGCGGACAGGTATCTGCTTAAGATAGAGACTTCGGATAAAGAACTATACGAATCTCTGCATCCTGAAATGAGTTTCGAAAACAGATTGGAATGTACAGAAAATCTGAAATTACTCGGATACCAGGCAGGTTCAGGCTGTATTGTCGGCCTGAAAGGCCAAACGATTCAGCACCTGGCAAAGGATATTCTGTTCTTCGGGAAAGAGGATTACGATATGGTAAGTGTAGGGCTTTTTATTCCACATGATAAAACGCCTTTGAAAAATGAGCCAGCTGGAAATCTCGAACTGACTTTAAAAACAATTGCCGTCGCGAGAATCGTGACTAAAAAATCCATGATGCCCGCGACAACATCCATTGGCAATATCGGTGATAGTGACCAGAGAATCACGGCACTGAACGCCGGAGCCAATGTTATTATGATTAATTTTACACAAAAAAAATATAAAGAACTTTATTCGATATATCCCCCAAAAGGGATTATCAATAAAAATTCGCAAGAGTACCTGAATACCCTTGAGGAAGCGGCCAAAACCTTAAACAGGAAGCTGGATTATTCACGAGGTGATTCGCTTAAACATAAACAAAAATCTCTTATATTGAAAAAAGTAATTTAAGGAGAACGTAATGGCAAAAATAATTCTGATGATTGATGATGACCCGGAATTCGTGGATGCAACCAGTAACCTGCTCGATGCCAAGGGTTATGAAGTGTTTTCTGCACCCAACGGCAAAGAGGGTCTGGAGAAAGCCAAGAAAAACAAACCCAATCTGATTCTGCTCGATGTTATGATGACGACGAAATCAGAAGGTTTCGATGTAGCCAGAGAAATGCATAAAATTGATTCTCTGAAAAATATACCTGTGATTATGATTACGGGTGTTCGCAAGGAAATGAATTTACCATTCGGTTTCGAGCCGGACGATACATGGCTTCCGGTTCAGCAGGTACTGGAAAAACCAGTAAAACCGGATGTACTTCTCGATGCCGTTTCAAAAGCAATCGGCTAAATTATTAAGAAGTTCTAAAGCTTATGCTTTAGTTTCATAAATACCTATGGAAGCAACTGCCCGGATGTTATATTGTTCCATGAGGCATCCTCCAGTTTGCTTCCATAATTTTTTTTAATTTCCAGCAGGTCTTCCAGAACAAGCTTGTTCTCCCTTTCAATCGAAAGCCAAATAATCAAAAAGTAGCAGATTCAATGAATTATTGATAATAATATATCAACACAGTAAGCCGTAAACAAATTTTGAATTGGAGGAGTTAAGACCTTTATTAAAGTGGTACCTGGTACTTTTTAATCCACATGAATATTTAATACAATTTCTCACTATGTAAACTTAGACAGTATTTGTTTCCAAGAATAACAATACTCTAAACCATATTGGCTAAATTCATTAGCCAACTCTTGTCTTATCTTTTTTGTTTCAGCGATGCAAAAATCTCTGGTATTTGAACTCAAAAAATACATCTTTGCATGACTGCCATTGTTCTTTAATTGCCTACATATTTCGAGACACTCCTCAACAATTAGGCAATCTTTTAATTCTTGCTTACCCTTACTGGCAGGAGCTCTACATTGAACTATTCTTTTTGATGCTGCTGCATGTAAATCATCCTGCTCTGAAATATGAATTGCTGTATCGACAATTTTATTTGTCAAATCAGGGATCTGCCTAATTAGAATAGGGGTATCTGAATAGCATGGTGTGGCATTATGACCAAAAGCAAGCTGCGCTTTAGTTAGTTCATTTTGTTTATCTGACAATCGCTGAAAAAATTCATCAAGCAATTTGCATGTATCGCTAAAGTGATCTTTATATTCTTGGTAAACAACTGATGGTAATATAACTTTACAGTCAATGGTCCCCGCATCTCTTTTATCAAATAATTTTTTTGCAGCACACAACTCATCTGAAGAGTTTCTGCTTAAAGCTCTAATAATATCTAATATTGCGCAAGTATCCAAAAACAGGTTCGCAGAATTACTTTTATCAATAGCCGCAACTATCTCAGTTATAGCGATTCTGTTAATCATTACATTACTCTGTCATATTTCTTTAAGAGGTCAAGACTATATTCTAACTGGCATGTTAATTCTGAAGCAGTCTCCCATGTCCAACCAGCTTCTTCATGTAACCAGCGCTCAATCAAACTAAGCATTGGTTCACAGGTACATTTATGGTATGAAATAACAAAATCCAGCCATCTATCGAAATCACAAGGATGGTTATAACCGGAAGATTTATTTGCATTATTAGAAAATATTCTTAATTTTTCAGCAATATTTTTTGGGACAAAATCTTCTAGAGACTTCTCGGCAGATGTCAAATCAAAGGCAATGGTTGAGTCTTTTTTTAGGACATTTACAAATGACATTAATATCGAGTTATATTCTTCCATTGAAAGTCGTCCGACTTCATTGGGGACAATATTGGATACATACAATTCTCCCCTATTATTAGTTGCCAACCATAATCTTGCATAAGGTAAGTCAGGATTATTGATAGTTGAATAAGCATACTGTTTTTCGTCTTGCAATTTTTCATCTAAATAATTTTCCCGCTCTTTATCTCTTATCCAAATTGTACTGAGTGCAGAGTCAATTTGCTCAATAATTTGCTCTTTAGTTTTTCCGGATAAGAATATCTTTAAATCTTGGTATACTTTCATTATCTATCTCCAAGCTTGAATATAATTCCCTATTTTGTTAAATGATTTTTCAAATATTTAGTAAAAAGGATAAACATTTATGATGATATATGAATTATGATTCAAGGGCAAGTATTTATATTTGCAGAGGTTATGAAACTGGAGCCAATGGGATTCGAACCCACGACCTCTTGCATGCCATTACCTATATCTGCATATAAGTACTTGCTCCATCTGCATTTATAGGCACTTTTTGTACGTCTAAACTGGTTTAATACCTATTACATACTGAATTATAACTGATAACATAGTGGCAACACAAATGAAACTGACGTAAAAATGACGTAAATGATAAAACTGAAAATCTTCTTATGTCACATGAATATCTTGTTCTAGTTCCTCATATCCTCCGAGTTTAAAGCTTTCAAAAACCATAGGTATCAACCTGTAACATTATTGCTGACGGCAAACACTATGTCATATTTTTTAGGGTAAAAGTACAACAAGTCCGAGTCATGAAAGTCATATAATATATTGCTCTATTGATAACTCATTATATTACATAGTGTTATGCTTTCTATACTTTGAACTTGCTAATTATTGTTTCCATTATGTCTCCATTTTGCTTTGGAATCTACCTTATTTTTAGCTTGTTTTACATGCCTAAAAATACGATAGATTATGTTATGATAAAAGTATGGATTTATAAAAGAAAAGGTATTAAAGGTTGGTGGACAGGTTGGTATGAAAATGGCCAACGTCGGTCAAAAGCATTACCTACAAAAGCCTTGGCAGAACATTATCGACATATCAAATATACTCAGCTAAACTCAGATGTATTCACTGGGATCGTAGTTTATACCCCTACCCATTGTCAAGACAGAAAACTGAACTATTTAAGATAGAATTATCACCGTATGTTACAACTGCCGCAAAATACACTTCAGCCGGGGTGCGGTAGCCCAACGATTCAT
>CAZMPL010000061.1:0-7789 GCA_964567805.1 uncultured Pirellulales bacterium
TCGCGAATAACATCTTTGTATTTGCCCGGGAATTCGTTCATCATTACGCCGCCGTTTTCGCCATCCGCAATTTGTGTAACCAATGACGGCACGGACTTTCCATCAAGTTCAATTCTGTTCAAACCGGCCGCTTCGTAATAAGGCTGCATTTGCCCGATAAGTTTTGTGTCACTGCCCTGAGTTTTTATTATTGCGGTGATTGAGATTGTTTCGCCTTTTGAATTTTTCGCGACGAGCTTGTGCGGCCTGTGAGCATATTGCAATCCCCAGCCGTTTTCGACGTGCTCGACGGTATGTTCCTGAACAATTACCCAGCGATAACCAGCATCTTTCAGCGATTTCACGAATTCATAAAATACATTCTTGATACAGCTTCCGTACCGAAAATTGACGCGAAAAAGTGTAACCATGCGTTTACATGCAAACGGTAATCCTGTACCGGTGTGGATGGCGCAACCGGATGTCCCCATGCTGAGCCGAGCCATTCGGTGCATTGCCAATATTTCGAGTCGCAGGTAATTTTTCGCAGGTTTTCAAATACATCATCGAGTCCCATTTTTAATAACCCGTGAAGCAGGGTGCCTGAATAATCGAGCATAACACGAGGTTCTTTTCCATCGTTGAGAAGCTCAGGAATAAAATCACCCATACGCTTATAGCATTGATGAAATACAGTCGCGTTATGATTGTCACCCGAATTGGGATGTCTCATCATATGCTGCAGGTTACTTATTTCATCCGCCTGGTGCAGCGGCTTGTCCGGGTCCGGAATAATCGGCTGGTGCATGTGCAGAGCGATTGCGTATGCGCTTTTGACATTATTCCAGTTAATTCTGCTTTGCGGCAAAAACACCTGTTGTTTACTTTTCGATTTACGCAAAATATCTTCCGTCCCGGAAATATTGGGTACACCATCTATGTATTGTTTCATTACAGTCATTTCTTCTCCTGTTTTAATCAGGTAATATTTATTCTTAAATCCATTGTTTAATCAGAATCAGGCTTAGCGCAGGCTTCCTTGAATAATCTTACATCAGTAGTGACCGAAGAAGTCAATCCACCAGCCGCTGGAAGATAACAGCCGAGTGTATAATCCATAACCATCCTGCATGCACTAAAACGCCATGTCAGAGTGCGAAGAGCATGTTTTTGACGAGCTATCCAACCATGCGGTATTCCGTCTTCCTTTCTGTCGTAAAACAAAGGAATCACTTCGTTTTCAAGAACATCATACAAAGCCTCGGCATCGATATAATCCTGATGTTCGAGGTTCGAATGTTCGCTGCCCTTGCCTATAGCAAAACCATTTGCTCCATCATAAGCCTGCGCCCACCATCCGTCAAGAATTGAAATGTTAAGTCCGCCGTTCATAGCAACTTTTTGGCCACTTGTTCCGCTTGCTTCGAGCGGTTTGCGAGGATTATTTATCCATGCGTCCACGCCCTGAACAAGATGGCGGCAAACATTCATGTCATAATTTTCGATGAATACGATTTTCCCGATAAATCGCGGGTCTTTCGTAAATCGAAAAACCATCTGAATAACATGTTTTGCTTCGGTATCCTGAGGATGTGCTTTTCCCGCGTAAATAAACTGGACCGGTCTGTCCGGATTGTTGACAATTCTTTCCAATCGTGCGATATCCGTAAATAACAAATCCATACGCTTATAACCAGCAAATCTTCTTGCTATTCCGATGGTCAAAGCATTTGGATTCAGTTTAGCCATTCGAGCATATTCGCTTTCAGTTTCATCAGGTTTTCTCGCGTTTTCCTGTTTGTGTATTGCTCTGTCTGCATACTCGACAAGATGTTCTCTTAGTTTCTGATCCTTTTCCCATAATTCCCTGTCTTCGATTTTTTCTATCGAATTCCATGAAGCCGGATCATTCATTGTTTCTTTCCACTTTGGACCGAGATATTTTCGATATAAATCCGCCATGGATTCTGAAAGCCATGTGCTTGTATGCACACCGTTCGTAATATACTGGAAGGGAACTTCATTCTGGTCCATTGTGGGCCAGAGTTTGTTCCACATAGCTTTAGTCAAACGGCAATGCAGGTAAGATACCGCGTTCCTGTGACGTGACATTTTTGATGCGAGCACGGTCATCGAAAATTTTTCTTTGCCGTTTTTCGGATCGACACGACCAAGTCCGAGCAGTTTGTTTTCAGAAATACCTAATTGCGTTCTCAGAGGATTCAGTGCCTTGAGGAGCGATTCAGGAGAAAATTCATCATGCCCGGCGGGAACCGCGGTATGTGTTGTAAAAACTATCTGAGATGCTGCCGCTTCAAACACATTATCGAAAGACTGACCGTCACGCTCCATTAGTATATGCGCAAATTCAAGGCATGCAAATGCACTGTGTCCCTCGTTGAGATGAACTACGGATGGTGTAATACCGATAGCTTTCAGCGCGAGCATTCCGCCGACACCGAGAATAAGTTCCTGTAAAAGCCTGGTGTGTTTGTCACCGCCATATAGCCTGCTTGTAAGATTTTTATCTTCGTTCGAATTGCCTTCTACGTTGGTATCGAGAAGCAGCAGAAGATTGCGTCCTACATGCACAAGCCATATTCCGATCCATATCTGGTATGATTCTGTGTGCACACATATTCTTAAAGGCTGGCCGAACTCATTGTTGGCAAGCTCGATAGGCAGTGTTGTGTCACTCGAAGTAAAATAATGCTCCTCCTGCCAGCCTTCGGAATTAAGTGACTGGAAAAAATAACCATGCGAATATGCAAGGCCGATGCCAACTATTGGAACACCAATGTCCGAAGCGGCTTTAAGATGGTCACCCGCGAGCGCACCAAGACCGCCGGAATAAATCGGTAATGATTCGTGTATTGCGAATTCGGCGCTGAAATATGCTACGGGCTGAACTCGCAGGGGGCCTGCCTGACGGGCTCCCCATATTTCATATGCTTTTTGGTATTCATGTAAATCGTTTATTCTGTCTGAAAGCTGCTTAACTTTTGCCTTGTTCTTAAAGTTATCCTGAAGAATGTTATTTGCCATGCGATTAAGAAACTCTATCGGGTTATGATTTACTTCTCTCCATAGTTCTTCATCGATATCTCTGAATATTTTAACGCATTCCGGATGCCATGCCCAATAAAGATTCTTACTTAGCTCGGTAAGTCTGTTTACAGTATCCATATACCCCCCTTAACAAAAAGATTATTAACAATTCCACCAGTTAAGATCGATATCATTAAAAATCACATCGCTCATGTCGGCTTCTTTGATTTGCAGTTTCTGAAGCTGATTCAAGCTGGTAAGATACCTGGGGTTTTCGGCAAGTCTTTCAGCTATATCAGTAAACATGTCGAAGCGTGACACATGCTGCATAAAACGTTTTATTCCATAATCAGGGGCTTGTCTTCGTGTGATAACGAACGGCCAGTCACTTGCCTGAAGCAGTAATAGTTCACGTCCGGCCTTTTGAAGAATCTCGCGAACTTTCATGTTTTTCTGCCATGGCAGATTGTAAGTCAGTTTTCCAAATAATGTTTCACAGCGATATTCTGTTTCCCATAACCATTTCAGATTATCGTTGGCCCAGACGCGATTGTCACCTCCTTCACCCCACGAACCAGACGGAAGATGTAATGTTTTATCGGGTCCGTAAGAATGAAGGAAATTTTCCGCTGTAGTCAAATCCACATCAGGATCAGATGCTAACGTAAGCAAGACGTCTCTGAGAAAAGCAGGGCCCTCGAACCACCAGTGTCCGAAAAGCTCCGCGTCGAAACAGGCTACTACGACACCATGTTTGCCTGTAACATTTTTATATTCATACAGACGACGTTTAACTTCCTGGCAAAAATGTGTACAATGCTGGTATAATTTGCCGGGTATATCATCAGGGTAATACATGTCTTTCTTTCCAAGGTCGCTTTTCCTGTCAGTGACTTTCCAGTATCTTAATCCCTGTCTCTGTCCATGTCTTTTATGAAATTCCAGATATACCCCATCAGCGGGATAACCTACGAAGCCGCACCATACCTGTCTGCATATATAAGGGTCTCTCGCGAAAGCGGTCATAACAGGTTTTTGTCCGCTGTTTCCGTCAACCCAAACCGGTCTATGTACGTTGAGCGGATTTGAGCCGTCATGATTTGTTACCATATGGTCATCTACGAAAAAGTGAGTAAGGCCTTCATGGCCAACAATCTCGTCTATACTTTTTCGCCAGTTGTTTGCTCCCCAGCTTATAGGCGGCGTCCAATGTCCTGCGGGTCTGTAAGCACCTTCAGGAAGCCATATACCTTTTGGTTTGAATCCGAGGATTCGATTCGAGCTGTTGAGTCCGGCACGAATCTGCGAATAAATAGACGAATCTTCGAGCAGAAGCGGCAGGTAACCATGAGTCGCCGCGGAAGTGAGCAATTCAACTGAGCCGTTATCATGCCATTTTTTAAATTCACCGGGTATATCTCGGTTTATTTTTTCGAATTGATTTGCGAGGTTTGTGTAAAAATCTATCCATCGAGCGGCAAGCCATGTCAGATGAGGCTGGTTTTCTTTTTCGAAATTCAGCCTGTCTTTTTCCGCTTGTTCAATACGGTCATGCAGGTATTTTTGGAAACCATCTTTAAAATTTTCGTGAGCGAGCTGTTCCAGTAAAACGGGAGTTAAACCCATTGTTATTTTCGGATTCCCGTTAAGAAAATTGCATTCTCCTATAACAGATAGAAGAGGCAGGTAAGTCTCTGCGGCCGCTTCATAAAGCCAGTCTTCTCCGTGCGGCCAAATACCATGATTCAACACGTACGGCATGTGGCCATGCAGTACTAAACAAAAACTTCCTATTGCCATTATGATACTCCTGATTCTTGTTCCTAAGATGCAACTTCTTTGTTTTGCAAAGGAAATATTTCTTTTCTGGCTTCCACAAGTGCATTCGATAAATGCTCCAGGTCTCCTCTTATTTTTAAACAATGGTCCTTTTGTAATGCTTTAAAACCACGAGATGCAAAATGCGATATTAGTGATTCGACAGTCATTTGTGCATCTTCACTGATGTTCCCATCCGGTAAAAGAAGGCGTGCTTCTAACTTCATACAGGCATCAGCGAGATTTCTTTTGTGTTGCAGTGAAATAATTCTGTGTCCTGGAACTCTGACTCTTTCAGTTTTGATCCCAGTATGTTCCTGTTTCGGTTCGATATGCAATTGCGGACAAAGCTGTTTATATAAATCCAGGTTATTGGAAGATATTTTTTCCCAGCTAAAGTAGTTTTCTACACTTTTTCGTCCATTGCTTCCCATCCATCGTGCTTTTTCGAAATCGGAGAAGATTCTATCGATACCCCAGAAGACCGAATCAACACGTGGAAATATTTTCAATCCGTTGAATTCGTGTTCTACGTAATATTTGGGTCCGCCGATTTCTGTTACTACTACCGGCTTGGATGCACTCCATGCTTCCAGTACGACAATTCCGAAAGGTTCGTTTCTGCTCGGAACGCATACTACATCGCAAAGTTTGAAAAGCTTTGTCAATTCATCGCCGGATTTGTAACCGACAAATCTGGTTGCGTTAGAGAGATTCAGATGTCTTATTCTTGCTTCGAGAGAACCTCGCTGGTCTCCATCGCCTGCGAATATAAACTTAGCAGCAGGGTATTTATTTACTATACCTCGCATTGCCTCGACTAAAATATCGGCGCCTTTTTGCCATGTAAGTCTGCCGCAGAATAAAACAGTCGGATCAAGCGGGGCGATATTGTATTTTCTTTTTTCATCACCCGGATCAAGGTGAATATCGAATCGTTTCCAGTTTACGCCGTTGTTAACTACATTTATTTTCGAATCCGGAACTTCGTACATCCACATAAGTTCTTCTTTAGTGGCCTGAGAAACAGCGATTATCTTATCCGCCCAGTATGTCCCGGCTCTTTCCTGGTCACGTACACGTACGGAGCGTCCATTACAGAAGGTATTGCCGCATCTGCCGTATTCAGTCGAATGTATTGTAAAGACGCATTTATGCCCGCGTCCCTGTTTTATCCATATCATGGCATTCGCGCATAACCAGTCATGCGCGTGTACTATATCGAAATGACCGACAAAGTCTTCAATCATAAAGAAATGGTCCACCATGGCACGGCACATATTGTTAACATCGTCAACGAAATCGTGATGAGAAGGATATGTACAGCGATGGTAGTGAACACCGTCAATCAGGTCATGTGACCTTTGATTCGGCATTCTGCGTGTAAACAAATGAACTTCGTGGCCTTTACCTGCTAAAGCGGTAGATAGTTCGCTCGCATGAACCGCCACACCTCCTACTGCAGTCGAATGCAGAGACTCCCATGTGAGAATTCCGATTCTCATAATCTAATCCTTTAGTTTTAAAAGAAACCCTGTTCCTTGTTTCGTTATAACCGATTCTATTGCAAAACTTCCAAAGTGATTTATATCATTAATACGTACAGGAAGCAAGAACATTTGTCATGGCATATCGATAATAATTTACACATTTTTTCGCCGCGTCTTCCCATGTCAGGGAACGAATCTCTTCTTTGCCATTTTTGACTAATTCTTCCGCCCGTTTCGGATTACAAAGGATTTCTATTATTGTTTCTGCGATTTTATTAGTATCCCAGAAATCAATTTTTACAACTCCCTTGTTAAGAATTTCTCCGACACCGGTAGTTTTCGATAGAATCACAGGTATATTCTGTTGTATAGCTTCAACCGCGGTCAGGCCAAAAGGTTCGCTTACAGAAGGCATAACATATACGTCTGCGTACTTGTAAGCCCGTTCGACTTGCCAGCCGCGTAAGAAGCCGGTGAAAAATATTTTGGTGCCGAGATTTTTCGCCGCGACAGTTTCTATAGTAGAAGGTGCGAGATCCCCCCATCCAGCCATAATAAATTTTACATTATTTAATTTTTGAAGTACTTTTTCCGCCGCTTCGACAAAATGGAACGGACCTTTCTGGCCGGTTATTCTGCCAAGGAAAAGAACTATTTTTTCGCCATTTTTATAAACGTTGTATTTATCGGAATAATTTTTCGTGAGCGCTCCATTGTGTACGACTTTGATTTTTTCCCGCGGGATATCATAATTTCGCACGATTATATCTGCGGTATATTCCGATACGGCGATTATTAACGAAGCCGCTTCCATTCCCTTGCGTTCAATTTCAAAAATCTTCTTATTAACCGAACTTCCGGAGCGGTCAACTTCCGTAGCGTGAACATGTACGATAAGAGGTCTCGAGTATTCCTTTGAAAGAGCCATTCCAGCCGGGAATGTAACCCAGTCGTGTGCATGGATTACATCGAACTTCTGGTCTTTCATCAGTTTGGTGCAGCATTGAGCATATTCGTTGACACGTTCGACGAGATTTCCATCATAACCTCCTACTGCACCGGCACAACCTATACGAAGAGGATGTGACCTTGCGACCTGGTAGGGATTGGGTATCCTTGAAGGTACAGGTTTGAATGTTATATGTTCAGGATTTTCTCCCATCGATGTTTCCATCTCCAGGAAAGTATGTTCTTGTCCCTCAATACCCCATGTGCTTGTAGGTAAGAGCATGACTATATTCACATCCATGTTTTTCATGGCATGTGTCAAGCCATAACAGGCCGTACCAAGACCGCCGCTTATAAAAGGCGGAAATTCCCAACCAAGCATTAAGACATCTATGGACAAAGTTCGGTTTACCCCTTTCATAACTTCGCGGAAACACTAATTTTTATTTAATACAAAATTCGAGCCAAAGCTCTCAATTCGAAAATATCGACTCAAACTTAATTAA
>CAZMPL010000061.1:7799-13866 GCA_964567805.1 uncultured Pirellulales bacterium
GTAACAGGCTGTGCCAAGGCCTCCGCTGATAAACGGAGGAAACTCCCAACCAAGCATTAAGACATCTATGGACAAAACTTCGTTTTACTCCTTTCATAGTGTCGCAGACGTATTTATATTTATTATGCACAAAAATCCGAGTCACAGTTCTCAATTCGGAAATATCTACTCAAACTATATTAATATATACCAAGCTCTTGTTTTAACTGACTCTCTGCGTCAAACCAGATTTTCTCGTCCTGGCCATTCGGACAACCACGATTCATCCATATACTTTTTGCTCTTTCAGCTATCTGTTCATATGTAGGATTTACAATTTTTTGTTGAGGAATCGTAGAACTCGATTTAACAGCTGAAACTGGATTTACAGTTTTAATATTTGAGGTAAATTGTGGTTTTGTGTTGGGTATATTCATTTTTTGAGAAGAAATACCTTGATTATTTATTGTATTTTTCTTTGCCATTTATGAACTCCATTCTAAAAATATGTCCGGAATACTATTATAAATTATAATCTGGATTGGCTCAACCGGACTCAAAGCCATCCGGATTGTTTAATTATATTTTTTTCAAGCAAGCAATCACCAAGTGGTCTTATTCCTCTCTAATAATATAAACTTTTGAAAAATGCTTCAAGGTTTAAATAAAAAAACAACACTATATTTTCTTTAAATTTTTATAAAGAACAATTAGGTAAAAGTCTTATTTCATATAATCGTTTTACTTATGCATATTTTATTTATTAGAGTTGAATTAAAATTGGATTAATTAATTGATAATCAGTTACCTATATTTGCTATATTGTGTATATTTAAGGAGTAGAGACCCAATAGTTTATTTAGATTGGAATTTCATTAATAAATCCATCGATTAGTAATTGCGGCCTTTACAAATTTAAATATAATGCAAGTTTAGTTACCTGTAGGACTGTAAATATCAAACTGCAAAAAAAATAATATACTGTTTACTCAATTAATAAGTCAGCCTGTTTATAGGCGGAGGTTAATTTCATATCTTCCATATTTTAGTAATCATACGTTATGTATTGTATTCTGATTAGTGTTAATACTGGTTTTATGGCCAAAAAGAAATTTTTCGGCAATTGTCTGAATAATAATATATAAAATTGGAAATAGAAAAATACCCAAAACGGTAGTCACGAACATGCCGCCGCATACCGCAGTTCCTAATGATCGTCGACTTGCAGAGCCAGCGCCGGTTGCAATCATCAAGGGAAGTACGCCCGCGATGGTTGTTAGTGCTGTCATTAATATTGGTCTGAATCGAATTTTAGAAGCAAGATTTGCGGCTTCTATGATTGACAATCCTTCCTCGTGATGCTGCTTGGCAAATTCAACAATAAGGATTGCGGTTTTACAGGCAAGTCCTATCAGCAGCACCATTCCTATTTGAACATAAACGTTATTTTCATAAGCTCTTAAAAATATGGCAAGTACAGCGCCAAATACGGCTATCGGAACTGACAATATAATAGTCAGCGGAGTGAACCAGCTTTCGTATTGAGCAGCAAGCACAAGAAATGCAAATACCGCTGCCATTCCAAATATAATAGGAGTTTTGTTCCCTGCCTCAACCTCCTGGAGGCTCATGCCGGACCATTCGTAGCCCATTGATGAGGGAAGGTTTTCACTCAGGAGACGCTTCATTTCATTCATTGCCTGGCCGGAACTATAGCCGGGATTAGCTACACCTGTTATAGTAGTACAGTTATACAAATTGTATCGTGAGACACTTTGCGGGCCGCAGAAATCTTTTACTGAAGCTATAGTACGTAATGGAACCATATTTCCTTTATTGTTAGCTACCTCAAGACGGAGAATATCTTCTTTTGTGGCTCTATAAGGATATTGAGCCTGAGATTGTACCCTGTAAACTTTGCCGAAAAGATTGAGATCATTGATATAATATGTACCGAAATTGGACTGAAGAGCATTAAATACACTTCCAAGCGAAATACCAAGCTGCTTGGCTTTCTCACGGTTTAAATCGAGATATACCTGTGGTACGTTGGCACGGAGAGAACTGTTAATTCGTGTTACAATCTGGCTGGACTGGTCGGCTGCAACCAGTTTGTCACCAACCCGCTGCAGTTCCTGCAAACCTGTTCCGCCTCGGTCCTGTAATTGAATCTCAAATCCTCCAACCATACCCAATCCCATAATAGGTGACGGCCTAAATACTATGCAGCGAGCCTCTGTAATACTGGAAAGCCTCTGCTGAATCTGCTGCATTATGGAAGTGATTGACAGCGACGGGTCTTTTCGCTCACTCCATGGAGTCAGGCTTATGATTACGGATGCCGTATTGGAAGATGACCCTCCACCCATCATAGAAAATCCGCCAATCGAAAGGTATTCATCAATACCCGGAATGTCTTTTACGAGTTGATTGGCCTTGTCGATTATCTCGCTGGTGCGCTGCATGCTTGCCCCAGTCGGCAGTTCCATGTTCACCATAATATTTCCTTCATCTTCATCAGGCAAAAATCCTGTATTGAGATGAAGAATCCCTGTAACTGTCAAAAAAACCAGAGTTCCATATAGAGCCATTGAGACTAATGTGCTTCGAATAACTTTCCCGACAATGGCCATATAGCCTGTCCGTGTTCCATTCATAAAGCGGTTAAACAATCTGAAAAACCATCCGTGCGTTTGTCTTGTTCCAGCCGGTCTAAACAGCAGGGCACACAACGCCGGGCTAAGCGTTAGAGCGTTGACGCTGGATAATATTACGGCAGTAGATATTGTCAGGGCGAATTGTGAATAAAGTCTTCCTGATACGCCTCCGACTAATGTTGTTGGGATAAACACCGCCAGTAGAACAAGCGTAGTAGCTATGACAGGCCCAGTTACCTGCTGCATAGCTTTGATGGAAGCATCTTTGGGATTGAGGTGTTCCTCTTCTATTAAACGCATGACGTTTTCCACGACCAGAATGGCATCATCGACAAGTATTCCAATTGCCAGAACCAAACCGAACAGTGTTAATGTATTGATGGACATATCCATTGCCCACATAACAGCAAATGTTCCAATTAAAGATACCGGAATTGTGGCGGCTGGAATCAGGGTCGTGCGCCAATCCTGAAGGAACACAAAAACAACAAGCACGACCAGTATTACGGTGGAAATGAGAGTAAATATAACTTCACGCAGTGATTCAGAAATGAATTTTGTTGGATTGAAACCCAATCGCCATTCCAATCCATCTGGGAAATTTGCCGCAAATTCGTTCATTGTTTTTGTGATACCATTAGCGACTTCAAGAGCATTGGCGCCTGGAGTGTGCATAATTCCAACCATTACGCAGGGAATACCATTAAAGCGTACTACCGAGCTGTAATCTTCTGCGCCTAATTCGATTTTTGCTACATCTTTAAGGTACAAAATCCTTTGGTCATCACTTACTTTTAGTATGATATTTTCGAACTGCTCAACACTTTCCAGCCGTCCCATAGTCCTGATTGTGTACTGGAATGCATTTTTTTGTGTTGTTGGTTCTGTACCTATTTCTCCCGGTGATACCTGAACATTTTGTTCCTGTATTGCGGCTATTACCTGCTGGGCAGTCAGACCTCTTGCTTTAAGAAGTTCAGGATTCATCCAGATACGCATACTGAAATCTTTTGAACCCATACTCATAATTCCACCGACTCCGGGAACACGTGACAAAACATCTTTGAGGTATATATTGACATAATTACTCATATACATTTCATCGAATTTCTTTTCCGGTGAAACCAGGCAAATCATTAAAGCAATATTACCTGATCGTTTATTTGTAGTAATTCCCTGTCTTTTTACTTCTTCAGGCATAGATGATTCTGCCATAGCAACACGGTTCTGCACAAGTACTGCGGCCATATCTGCATCCGTGCCGACCTCAAATGTTACTGTGATACTGCACGAGCCGTTATTACTGCAGTTTGAGGACATATACAGCATGCCGTCCACGCCGTTAATCTGTTCTTCAAGTGGTGCAGCGATTGTCTCTGCTACTATCTCGGCACTAGCGCCTGGATAGGTTGCTGAGACTACCACTGTTGGTGGTACAATATCAGGTGTTTTCTCGACTGCCATCTTGGGAATTGCAATTAAACCGAGAAATACAATAACTAAAGAAACAACCGTTGCAAAAATCGGACGATTTATGAAAAATTTACTAATCATAGAAAAAACTCCTGATGATGATAGTTTAATGTATATTTATATCCGGCTGCATTTGTGTACCTTCGGGTTGCGGTACAACCTTACTACCTGGAAATGCAGACTGAATTCCTTTTGTGATATAACGGTCTCCGATAGAAAGACCAGAAAGGATAACACGCATATCTCCTTCCTGACTGCCAATTTCCACGGGGCATCGCTCAACTACATTGTCATTATTGACCAGCAGAAGGTATTTACCATCGAGGTCAGTGCTTAGAGCGGCATCCTGTACAAGCAGTGTATTTGGACGCTCACCCGTAGGTACTCTAACACGTACAAACATACCCGGCAGAAATTTTTTGTCTTCGTTAGGCAGTTCGCCTCGCATAAGAATGGTACCGGTTTCCTGATTTACAGTGTTATCCTGATAGTTTAGAGTGCCTTCGTATGGATAGCCGGTTTCTGAATTCAGGCCGATTGCAAATGCATGAGCTTTTGAATCGCCTGATGAAGTCAGACTGTTGTTTATAATTAAGTTCTCGCTCGCATAAAAATGAACATAAATAGGTGAAAGCTGAACAATTGTAGCTAAATGCATCCGGTCGCCGGAACCAACAAGATTGCCTTCATCAACCAATCGACGGCTGATACGTCCGTCTATGGGAGATGTAATTTTTGTGTAGCTCAATTGAAGCTCTGCATCCTTCAGGGCCGCCTGAGCTGAGATTACAGTAGCTTTGGCTTTCTCTAAATCCGCTATCTTAGACGTCAGGGTCTGCTGGCTTACCGCATTGGTTTCGGCGGAAGCCTGCACTCGCTCGAAATCACTTTGTGCGCGAGTCAGTTCAGCCTCGCTTGATTTAAAGGCTGCAATTGCCTGATCACGTTTGTCTTCAAACGAATTCGGCTCAATTTCAAAAAGTAAATCGCCTTTTTTTATGTCCGCACCATCTATGAAATGAATATGCTGAAGATAGCCTTCTACGCGTGCCTTGATTTCGACGGTTTGAGCCGCTTCTGTGGTGCCTGTAAACAGTTCTTCCTCCATTATTGTTTGACTTATCGGGTTTGCAACTGTAACAATCGACGGCGGCATAGGCGGTTGTGTTATTGTTGGTTTGGTTGTGAACAGTTTATACATGCCAAATCCAATCCCTGCAATTATGAGCAGACTCACGGCACTAATTGTAAAACGGTTGAATTTCATATTAATTTCTACCTTTCAAATATGAATATATATAACTTGTATTTTAATACTATTTCACCAGGACTCATTAAATGGAAATTCCTGTTGATTATTCTGTTGTATTTTCCATCCTCCGCCTAATGCTTTGTACAGGCGTATTATATTTTGAATCATTTGACCCCGGCTTAATGCAAGACTGTCCTGCTGGTTAAAAAGTGTGCGCTGGACGTCAAGAACATCCTGGAAATTTGTTAAGCCGTTCTTGTATAGAGTCTGTACGATTGCTACAGATTCCTTGGAAGCTGCGGCGGCACGTGCCAGTGACTCATAACGTTCTTGTTCCTGTGTATAGGATGTCAATGCATTCTCTGTCTCTTCGACCGCTGTCAACACAGTTTGCTCATACTGAATCCGTGCCTGTTCAGCCAGTGCTTCCTGCATTTTGATTGCGCTTGTTATACGATTTCCATTGAAAACATTCCATTGCAGATTTGGCCCGTATGAGGTAGTTCTGCTGGCTAATGTCCCCATATCGGAAAGATTGCGAGCCTGAAGATTAAATGCTCCTGAAAGAGAAAAAGACGGATATTTTTCTGCGGTTGACACGCCTATTTGCGCTACCTGGGAAGCGAGTTGACGCTCAGCCTTGCGTATATCCGGACGGCGTCGAAGCAGGTCGGCCGGAAGACCGGCCGGAAGCTCGCTCAATGTC
>CAZMPL010000062.1:0-2696 GCA_964567805.1 uncultured Pirellulales bacterium
TCGAAATTCCAGAATTGGTACGATCAATTCGATTTCTGGATAGTCTTTTTGTGCGGTTTTACCCCCCTTCCATACAAAGTTTGTACAATATCAGCCGGTATCGCAAGAATTAATTTCCCGGCTTTTCTTATCGCTTCGGCAATAAGCCGCTCAGCAAGATTTTTCCTCGTCGCAGGACTGATGGGATGGAAGGGAGAAAAAATCAGACCATTCATCGAAAAATATTTCAACTGGCTCTCTCTTGCTTTCGGGGCATTATTGATTGGCGGATTCCTTGTAATAAAATGGATACATTAATATGAACGATGCACAAAAACATACATTGCTGAAAGTCGCACGTGACACTCTGGAAGCTGTAATAACGCGCAAAGCCCTGCCTGTACCGAAATCAGATGATCCCGAACTGAAAGCTCACTGCGGCTGCTTCGTGACATTGAAAACACATGACAGACTTCGCGGCTGCATCGGACGATTCACTTCCAATATTCCTTTAATCGAGCTTATTGTGGAAATGACTATCGCTTCCGCTACAGAAGACCCGCGATTCGAGGGAAACCGGATAAAAGCAAATGAGCTAAACAAGCTTGATATAGAAATATCAGTCTTGTCACCATTAAAGAAAACCGATAACCCGCTTAGCCTGCGGCTTGGAATAGATGGAATATACATTAAAAGAGGTCACGCCGCCGGATGTTTTCTGCCGCAGGTTGCGACTGAAACAGGCTGGACAAAAGAGGAATTCCTCTCATATTGCTGCGCACACAAAGCAGGCCTCGATTCCGACGCATGGAAAGACCCGAAAACAGAAGTAAACCTCTTCACCGCAGAAGTCTTCGGAGCTGATTTTTCTAAGATATAAATAAGAAAATTATATTTTTACCATCGAATTAATTTTCCGCAATAAATTCAATTGAAAATTTATGTAATTTATATATACTATCCGATTGTAATATAGGTAATCTTAGAAATTTAAATAGCTTTAATGCAATTTAGGAATATAAATATATGTCAGACTTAATGATAAAAGACGATATAAAAATCGAACCGGCACAACGAATAACTCGACTTCCACCGTATTTGTTCGGGCGGCTTAACGCAATCAAGCTCGCAAAACGTCAGGAAGGTGCCGATATTATTGACCTTGCTATGGGAAATCCAACAGACGGCGCTCCGCAGGTTGTTATCGATAAATTAATCGAAGCGGTTAAAGACAAACGCAATCACAGATACAGCGCGTCAAAAGGCATTAAAGGCCTGCTCAATGAAATAGCAAAAAAATATGAGCGCAAATGGAATGTCTCGCTTGATCCGAACAAAGAGGTTTTGGCCTGTATTGGTTCGAAGGAAGGTTTCAGCCATTTATGCCTGGCAATGATGGGTCCCGGCGATACTGCAATTGTTCCCGACCCGGCGTTTCCTATTCATAACTACGCCGTAGCTCTCGCTGGAGGCAATGTCGTTTCAGTTTCACTTGGTAATGATGAGGATTTTCTGAAAAGAATCGCTTTAGTTATCGAACATTTGTATCCAAAACCCAAGCTGCTGATTCTTAACTATCCGCATAATCCAACATCAATGACTGTTGATGAGGGATTTTTCGAGCCTGTAGTCGAGTTGGCAAAACGATTCGGAGTTGCAGTAATTCACGATTTCGCTTATGGCGAAACATGTTTCGACGGATACAAGGCACCAAGTTTCCTCTCGACCAAAGGCGCAAAAGATATCGGCGTGGAATTCACTACCTTGAGCAAACCTTACAATATGGCTGGTTTCCGCGTTGGCTTTATCGCCGGTAACAAAGACATGGTAAATTATCTCGCTACTATCAAAGGCTATTATGATTATGGTATCTTCCAGCCCATTCAGATTGCGGGTATTATCGCAATGAGAGAATGTGACGAGGAAATCGCATTACAGAATCAGAAATACCAGGCAAGACGTGATGTAGTTTGCGAAGGTCTGGAAAGAATCGGCTGGCAAGTTGAAAAGCCGCGTGCTTCGATGTTCGTTTGGACGAAGGTACCACTGGAACATTCCAAGGGAAAGAGCAGTCTTGACTTTGCGGTGGACCTGATTGAAAACGCTGATGTTGTAATTTCTCCCGGCCGAGCTTTCGGCGAGAACGGCGAACATTATATGCGACTTGCACTGATAGAAAATGAGCAGAGACTGAGACAGGCAATTCGAAATATTGGCCGCTATGTAAGAAAAATTTCATAAACTTTTGTTTTGTAATTCAATACACACAACTTAAAAAGTCTGCATATCGAGCAGACTTTTTTCTTTTTTAAAAAATAAAAATATTTTTTTTATTTTTATAGTCAACATTTTCACTCTCACATTGGCCTTATATACAGAAGAAGTATTTAAATATCCGGGGGGTGTATAAAAGGTTAGAGGTGACCGCCCCCGGATTTTTTTTATTTTCCGAAAAATTATATTGACACTAAATAAGAGAGATTGTATAGATGTATTCACCTCTAACCAAATACAACAAAAACTATAAAGTGTGAAATAACACAAGGAAGAAGTTTTCTTTAATATCTAAATCTTAATAATATTTTATCTATATATTCGCTATATCTATTTAAAATGAGAAGCGCAAAATATTGAATGGGTTTAATATTGAAAGGGATATTGCCGGGAAACGAAGAAAATAAAGTAAGGATTACTAAAAACCTGCTTTTACAAATCTT
>CAZMPL010000062.1:2796-13698 GCA_964567805.1 uncultured Pirellulales bacterium
CGGGAAACGAAGAAAATAAAGTAAGGATTACTAAAAACCTGCTTTTACAAATCTTTTTGAAATAATAACATCAATCGTAGTCGCAACTATGCGGATTTTGCTAAGTTTGTAAAGCTCGAAGCAAGATAAATGATAATCATAACATGAATTTCGTGAATATCTTAGATAGTGCGCGCTTATTTTAAGGAATTGTTTTGATAACTATTTTTAGAAAGGAGTAAAGTAAAATGAAAAAAAGACTAAAGTACAAACATCCACACTGTTTGTTGATACGGCTGATTATTTTCTGTCCACTCATTATTTTTGTAAACACTATAACATTTGGTTTAGAAGATGCCACTGCTGTAATAGTATCTGGTGGAGAATTCCACACCCTTGTTCTAACAGAAAGTGGTTCAGTATGGGCCGCTGGTAATAACGAATATGGCCAACTCGGTATTAACCATAACTGTAATGAATGGACTCTCGCACAGGTGCTTAAAGGAGCGCAATCCAGCAGTACTAATTATTTACAAGGTATAAGTGATATCGATGCTGGCTGGATGCATTCCTTAGCTTGTGGAAGTGGTAATGTATGGGCATGGGGATCTGATGGTAGTGGCCAACTTGGAAATGGAAGTGGAAGTGGGGATTCAAGTACTCCAGTGAAAGTTCTTGATGGTGAAAAGGGTACACAATCTAAATTTTTAGAAGGTATTACGAATGTTTCTGCCGGTAGAAGTGGAGACCATTCACTAGCAAGAGATTCAAGTGGTTATGTCTGGTCTTGGGGCGGAAATAGTTGTGGTAAACTTGGAAATAACTCTACCACTCCACAGCAAGAACCTGTCCAGGTACATGGAGTAGAAAATTCCGGCGTTCTAAGCAATATCATAGCTATTTCAGCAGGTGAACATCATTCTATAACACTTGATAATACCGGTTATGTATATACTTTCGGTAATAATGATAAGGGCCAGCTTGGAATAAATTCAACTGCTGAACAGCATGTACCTGTTCAAGTACATGGAGTAAATAATTCGGGTGTTCTAAGCAATATCATAGCTATCAGTGCTGGTTGGAACCATTCTATGGCACTGAATAGCACTGGTTATGTTTACACATGGGGAAACAATAGTTCAAGCAGTAATAGTCCATATGGAGGAAGACTTGGTGATTATTCAACAACTGATAGATTAACACCTGTTCAAGTGCATGGCGTGAATAACTCAGGAAATCTCAGCAATATTATTGCGATTTCAGCAGGTGAAGGTCATTCAATGGCACTTGATGGTAATGGAAATGTCTATTGCTGGGGTGACAATCATTACGGCCAATTGGGAATCAACACTTCAACCACCTCCAGTACAACTCCAGTTAAAGTGGTTGGCCCTGAAGGCACTGGGTACCTAAGTAATATCGTCGATATTTCAGCAGGGTACTGGCATTCAATTGCAGTTGCTTCTGATGGTACAATATATACCTGGGGAAAAGGAGAAGAAGGAAGTTTATGTTATGGAAAGAATGCAGATACATACATACCTGTTCGTGTCCCGATTGTTCGAGACATTACGCAAGGTTCATCATTTTATAGAAATCAAAGAGCAATTGATGATGCCTCTGACAATGATAAAATCGAAGCTGAACAGGGAACATATTCCGAAACGATTGACTTCAAAAACACACCTCTTGAACTGAGAAGTACTAACACCAATGACCTGTACGTAATCGAAGAGACTATTATAGATAATTTAAATCGTCCTCTTGCGTATCCGCTTGAGCTAAGTAATGGGACTGCGACCGTTAAATTCGTGAACTCTGAGGATTCTGATTCCCAATTATGTGGTTTTACAATCATGGGAAAATATGAATGTATTCACTGTTTAGATTCAACTCCTATTATTAGAAAATGTATTATCAAAGATAGTACTTCCGATAGTTATGGTGCAATATGGTGTGAACATGCGTCTCCAACTATTAGAAATTGTGTAATTTATAGTAATGACACAATCGGCATTTTTAATCAAAATTTTAGCTATCCGATTATTACGAACTGTACGATTACAGATAATATACTTGAGGCAGTCTATAATGATCACAGCTCTTCAGTTATCAATAACTGTATATTATGGGACAATAAAAACGGAGGTGATCAGATTTACAAAGACAATTATTCCAGTGCTTTTGTGTCATATTGCTGTATTCAGAATGGATATTCAGGTACCGGAAATAAAGGTGATTACCCGAATTTCATTGACTATTTTCACATTCATAATAATTCTCCCTGCATCGATGCTGGAACAAACACGCCTTCTGGTGGATTTGAATATTGGGATTTAGATGGTGATTTCAGAATGTGTGGAACCATCGATATCGGAGCTGATGAGGCAGGCAGTATTGGTGGACACGAAGCTGGACAATGGCCTTATGATTTTGCGTTTATATGCAAAGACTCAGACGGTGATAATGTCGCTATATTTGATGAAGGTGGAAATCTGTTCTTAAGAGGTGGACTAACAACAGCCGGAACACCCGAAGTATTTCCCTATGATGAGTTTGTAGTGTTTGGTGAAGGCAATGTTGAGGCTGCTGTAATTGATACTTCTACTGGTAATATGGTAATTGATAGCACGTTACATACGTTTCAACTTAATCAAACAACAATGAACAACAATGCAAGAAACTTCATTATTAGAGATAGCTCCGAGTCTCATAATGTTAAAGCATATATTGATTTTTATGGACATATGTATCTTATGGGCCAAGTCTTTAATAATTTTTTGCCTTAATCTTATTCTGATTTGAAAAGAAAAATTTTTTGTAATAATTTACTTAAAAAATGAGAAAGGAAAATTAAAATGAATAGATTATTAAAAAATCAATTAATCATATTTGTCTTAATTCTAATGTTTGTTTCTGTTGGTTATATTTTCGCAGATGATGTCACTGTTCAGCAGGGATATATGACCATTGATAATGGTTTATATGTCGGTGATAGTCCTATATTAAGTGTACCTGCTACTGATGAATCTAATGTTCAAATAGATACTGGTTTAGATGTATATGGCAATATAACAGGAGAGATCTTTTCGCTATATGACAGTCAGGAGAATCAATATTTGACTACTTGGATTGATCAGTATTACAATCATGGGTTGAGTTTAATGGAAGGTACTTCACTGCTTGTAACCGGTAATATTGAAACACTCTCTAGCGCCACTATTAAAGATCAATTAATAGTAGGTAGTGATTATTATGATCCAATATTCACTGTTACACCCGATTATTATAATGGATCATGGGTTTCTGTAGGTACTAATGATTATTCTTGTAATTTGGGTGTACATGGTGATATTTATACTGACGGTGCATATATACTTTATGAAGGTGGGTACCCTATTTTTACTATGTACCAAAATCAAGGTGACGTTTATATGCAGAATCTTTCTGATTGTGGTATTTCTATTGGTTGTGCAACGCTCAGTCCTAGTGGAGGGCAAGGAGTAAGTTGTGCTATTAGTGGTAATGTTGGAATAATTGGAGATTTCTTCGTTACTGGAAAAGTGACTGCTTATGGTGGTATTGATCCTCCATATATTTTATATGATCAACAATCAAGAGATGAAATTATTGAAAAAGTCAAAAAAGAGGTTCCTCCTGACAAACAAAATGGAGCCGCAATGTTTTTTAATAAAGATACAAAGAAAATCGAGAACTATATCGCAAGCGAAGGGAAATTTTATGACCTTGAAGGTAATTTAATACACGAGCTTGCCCAAGTCGTTGAGCCTACTACAAAATATGAAACTGTTTATAATTTAAACAGTATAACAGGCCAAGTGGAATCTATGTTATTACCTGTACAGGAAAAATACCAAATAAAAGAAGGGTATGTAATGGATGACAAAACCGGTAAATTCATGAATAAAAATACCTCTCAAGTTGCATCTCGTGAAGAAGCACTGGAGATTCATGCTGCTTGGGAAGGAAAAGTCTATGACCTGCAACATAATTTCGTTCGCAATATCGAAAAGACAAAATCCCCTGAAATTGCAGCCGTTGGTAATAACAATAATTCTTCCGCTCAGATTAATACTGCGGATAATAGTACCGAAAAACAGGAAATAACAGTCAAACCTGCATCACTAAACAAATAAAATTGAGATACAAATGAATCATAAATCCGCGACTTAATTTTTTTTAGTCGCGGATTTTTTTTTAGCTATATTAAAATTTTGTTTTTTTACAAACCTGATAACAAATTAAATTTTTTATTATAACAGTTCTTTATAACACAATAACATCGCAATTATAGGTCTTAAATTTTGAAATGTATTTAAAATCAAAATTAATAAGAATTTCTATTTTAGAAAAGACAGAACAGGTAGAAAAATCTTGACATTTACAGCAATTTATGCTTTAATATGGAGAATATGGGAGATATAGCAATCGCATAGTATAATGTAATCAATTTATATTTTGGGGGAGACAGTACAGATGAATGCTAAATATCCAGCTAATGTTGGATTCAGAAGTGTATTGCTTGCCGTGATTATACTGGTAAGCTGTACATTTTCATCTGCATATTGTCAGAACCAGAAAATTACACTTCTTGTCCAGCAAACTCCGAGTGACGGCGGCAATGTAACTCCGAACGAAGGCGCATATAAATACGACCAGAATTCAGAAGTAACAATTACAGCGACTCCAAACAAAGGTTATGAATTTTTATATTGGCTTGGTGATGTAACTGACCAGGAATCAATAACGACTACAGTTCATCTTGATAAATCGAAAATCATAATCGCGGTGTTTGAACCTGTCAAATCCGCTCTCGATGCTTCCGAGCGTAATGTTCCAAATATCGGAGGTGGAGGCAGCGGCGGAGGAAGTCTTGCAGGTAATCGTGTTGCTATAGGTAATTCTATAAGCCTAAGCGGCGGAGGCGGTGTAATACCCCAGAAACCAACCACGGTTTATGTACCAGTAACAGTTGGTGACAAACCTCCGGTTGTTCCCGAACCAGCGACAGGACTTTTGCTTGCTCTCGGAAGCTTGTTTGCTTTTACGAAACGTCGAAGCAAAAAAAACAATTATTCTCGAAAATAATCCTGATTTCTCACCGCAGAGAACGCGGAAATCGCGGAGAAACCTGAGAAAGTTATTTTAAAATATAAAATGAAAATAATCTCAATCAGCGAAAGCTGTCCTATATTATTATTTTTATCCCTGCGTTCCCAGCGTACTTTGCGGTTTATTATTTCTTAAAGCTAAAGCCGCACGTTTCCGGTGTAATATGCTCATCCTCTGTTCGGGGATATTTCCTGCAATTCAACGGCCTGATTGGGTAAATCGAACAGAATTGCTTTCCATCCTCCGAGTATTTTATAAAGGCGCAAACATTTGGCAATTTGCAGCATGCTCCGCAATTGACGCACTGACCTTTCCGATCTTTCGATACAGGAAGCATGCACGTAAGAGTCCGTTTCATCTTTGCCGACCACGTATTTTTGTTTTTTGCCATAGCAAACCTTTATAAAATTCCATAAAAAACAATGAATATACCTGATAAATCGAGTATATGAAAGCACTATTTTTTACTTTGCCATTCCAGAATGTTTTTAGCAAGAATCTTCACATCCTTTTTTCCCATGATATGATTTATAATTGAATCAGGAACTTTTAATTGCACCATCGCCTTTTCAACTCTTTGCCAGATTTTTTTAGCTTTGGCTTCCGTATCTGCAAGGTACAACTCACTTACCATCTCAGAAAGCTTGTCAAGCATTATCGTATCAACGTTTTTATAATAATTAGATATTGTGTTTTTTTGATAATCCGTATATTCACGTTTAGCCATTTATTATCCAATCTTTAATTTTAGGAAGCTTGAAGAAAAGCTTCAATTTTAATCAACTTCTAATACTAATTAAATGATATGCCACAAAGAAACTATGAAAAAAAATTGTTCCTGTCAAACAAAATCAGGTATTTTCTATGTATTAAAAACCATGTTAAACACGTCTAATATATTGACGATATATAAAGAGAGTAAACATGGTCCGGCCAATAGAAAGGTACGAAAATGAAAGAGGAAAACGGAAAATTCAAGTCAAGACGTGATTTTTTGCAATCAGCGGCTTTTGCGGGTACGGCTCTGATATTTTCTCCTATGATTTCCGCTCAGGAAAATTCAGAGAAAACGCAGGACGATATAAATATCGCGTTGATCGGAGCCGGTGATCAGGGCAAAGTTTTACTCACCGCCTGCCGGAATATTCCCGGAGTTCGTTTCAAGGCTCTCTGCGATATCTGGTCGAATCACAATCGCAGAAAAACTGGTATAATCCTTAAAGCATATGGTCAGCCGGCTACTGAATACGAAGACTATAAGCAGATGCTTGCCGATGAAAAAGACCTCGACGCTGTTATTATAGCTACTCCCGATTTCTGTCACGCCGAACAAACTATAGCTTGTTTAAAAGCCGGTTTGCACGTTTATTGTGAAAGTGAAATGTCCAACACACTTGAAGGTGCGCGAAAAATGGTCGAAGCCGCAAGGCAAACCGGTAAGCTGTTGCAGATTGGTCATCAACGCAGAAGTAATCCCAAATATATCTTCAGTTACGAAAAACTCATCAAGGAAGCAAAACTACCGGGACAAATCACCGCTGTAAACGGACAATGGAACAGGATGATGTTGGAACCATTGGGCTGGCCTGCTTCGGAAGCAATACCTCAGACTACACTTGACAAGTACGGCTACAAATCTATGGAGCAATTCAGAAACTGGCGATGGTACAAAGGACTTGGCTGCGGTCCAATTGTGGATTCAGGCTCGCATCAAATTGATATTTATAACTGGTTTCTCAATGCGCTTCCGAAAAATGTATTCGCGAGCGGCGGAACAAACTATTTCGATAAAAAAACTCATGAATGGTACGACACTGTAATGGCGGTCTATGAATACGAAACCGCACAGGGACCAGTTACGGCATTTTATCAAACGATAAGCACAAACAGCAGAGCGGGCCATTATGAGGCGTTTCTTGGAAATGAAGGAATGCTTAATATTTCCGAAACTACAAATCCATGGAACGGAATTTATAGAGAAAAGTGGGTTCTGGCTGATAAATGGGAACCATGGTGCAGTAAAGGATACATTAAAGAGATTGAAACCGAAGAAGAAACTCAAGAACCCGCTTCCGATTCGGTGGTTCTTGAAGTGCGTCCCCCGTCACTTCCTCCTCCTCAATACGAAATTCTTGTTACAATGGACAAACCGGTCCACCAGCCGCATCTGGAAAATTTCTTCGATGCGATTCGCGGCAAAGCAAAATTGAACTGTCCCGCAGAAGTCGCATACGAAACCGCCGTTACCGTACTCAAAGTAAATGAAGCAATCGAAACCCGACGCAGGCTCGAATTTAAACCGGAGGATTTTAAGGTTTAATTCCTTGCTGTAGCGCGGGCATCTTGCCCGCGAATTCATGGGCAAGATGCCCATGACACGGTTCATCACCCGAAATTATAATATTTCTTTACAGCTTTTCTCACGTTCCAGTTGCATTCGAGTCCTTCAGGGAAAATCACGAGGTCGCCGGGACCGAAGCTTACGGAACCTGCTCCCGAGGATACTGTTACATCACCATCTATAATAAGGCAGGTTTCCTTTTCTGTATAAATCCAGTCGAAAGTGCTCGGCTGGCATTGCCAAATCGGCCATTTCGAATATTCCGTTTTTTCTCTTTCAGTTGGCTTGCGTACAATTACATCTTTTATTGTCGGCATAAAATTGCTCCTTTGACTTATTTTTGTTTTCGATGTATTATACAAACCGAGGACTTTTTTGGAATAACAATATTAACTTGTCCATGGAGAAAATATGTTAGCCAGATTGCATAGCGTAACGCTCGAGGGAATCGAAGGCGTAATTTGCGAAGTGGAAGTCGATGTCGGCCGTCACGGATTCGACAAATCCATAATTGTCGGCCTGCCAGACACGGCGGTTAAAGAAAGCATCGAGAGAGTACGAAGCGCGATTATAAACAGCGGCTTCAAACATCCAAAAACACAATCATTGATAAATCTCGCTCCGGCGGATGTGAAAAAAGCCGGGCCCGCTTTCGATTTACCTATCGCGCTCGGTATGCTCATAGGCCAGGAATCGCTGGTCAATTCCGGATTCAATAATACAATCGTTGTCGGCGAATTGGCACTCGATGGACGAGTCAGGCCTGTAAACGGCGTGTTGAGCATGGCAATGACGGCAGCGGCAAACGGTTTCCATAGAATGCTCGTTCCTTTGGAAAACGCAAACGAAGCCGCGGTCGTTTCCGATATAGAAGTTTTCGGCATAGGAACTTTAGCTCAAGCCGTGGGATTCGTGGCAAACCAGTTACCACTTGAGCCAACTATAGTTGACGTTGAAAAAATCTTCGATGTCGAAGCGAATTACGATGTCGATTTTTCGGATGTAAAAGGACAGGAATCCGTCAAGCGTGCTCTTACAGTAGCCGCTGCCGGCGGACATAATATAATGATGATAGGCCCGCCAGGCGCTGGAAAGACAATGCTTTCCCAGAGACTTGCCACGATTCTGCCGCCATTGAGTCTTGTGCAATCGCTTGAAACAACGCGAATTTATTCTTCAGTCGGTCTGCTTGGCAAAAACCAGTCTCTCATCGCGACTCGTCCCGTGCGCATGCCCCACCATTCCGCGAGCGGCCCTGCTCTTGTCGGAGGAGGTTCTTCGCCGCGACCAGGTGAATTGTCACTTGCTCATTTCGGAATATTATTTCTCGATGAATTTACCGAGTTTCCGCGACATGTCCTTGAGATGATACGCCAGCCATTGGAAGATGGATTTGTAATTGTATCACGAGCGAAAAGAACTACCCAGTTTCCCGCACGTTTCATGTTAGTCGCCGCGATGAATCCGTGTCCGTGCGGCTATTTCGGAAGCGAATCGAGAAAATGCAAATGCACTCCGAACCAGGTCTCACGCTATCTTGCAAAAGTTTCGGGTCCACTGGTTGACAGGATAGATATTCACATTGATGTCCCCGCGGTAAGTTTCAATAAACTTCGTTCAACAAACGGCGAGCTTGACTCCGCGACAATGAGAGATTCTGTCACCAGGGCGGTTGCTATACAGACAGAAAGATTCGGTAACGGAAAAGTTCATACAAACTCAGCGATGAGCCACAAACAGGTAGAAAAATTCTGCAAGCTCGATACAACAGGCGAGATGATGCTCAAACACGCAATGGTCGAATTCGGCTTAAGCGCCCGCGCACACGACAAAATCTGCAAACTCGCAAGAACAATCGCAGACTTAGCCGGCTCAGAAAATATCGCTTCCGAACACATAGGAGAAGCAATCAGCTATCGCAAACTGGACAGGAAATTATAAAATTCCAATTTAGCAAAGAATTATTGTAAGTCTCACAAAATATGCAATGTTATTTATCTGATATATTTTCCACGAGGAGTATAGGTCGTATGTAGTAATTTATGGCTTTTATGCCCACATGGACCATCAGTAAAAAATTCCGAGTATAATTTCAAAACCGCCGGATTTTCATGCGATTTTCTTACCTGGTAATTTTCGTCTTCGGAATAAATTGCTTTGGCTCGTGCTTCCCTGATTGCCGGAGTAGTTGGAATAGGTTGGCCGCCTCCACCCAGGCATCCGCCGGGACAGGCCATAAATTCAATGAAATGGCATTCACCAAACTTCCCGCCTTCTTTAATATCTTCGAGGACTTTCTTGATATTAGCTGTCCCGTGCGCGATTGCAACTTTTAATTTCGCACCTTTAAGCCAATCCCAACTCGGTACAAGATGCTTTAAAATTTCCGGTATTGGCCCGACAGCCCGTATTGGAAGCTCGAGATAACGAATGCCATCAAAACCTCGTACCGGAATAATTCGTGCATACTCGAAGAGATTTTCCACCTTGATTCCGCAAACCAGCTCAATAACTGTTCTCAGCGCCGCTTCCATTACGCCGCCGGTGGCACCGAAAATAACACCGGAACCAGTTGCCGTTCCAAACGGATCATCGAAATCTGATTTCGGCATTGAAGGAAGGTCAATGCCATTTTCGCTTATCATCTGTGCAACTTCTCTTGTAGTTAAAGCAAAATCAATATCCTTATAGCCGCTATCGTTCATTTCAGGCCTATTACATTCAAATTTTTTCGCGGAACAAGGCATCAATGACACCGAAACAATATCTTTCGGATCAATATTTTTTAATTTAGCGTAATAGGTTTTAATAACTGCACCGAACATTTGTTGGGGACTTTTTGCCGACGACACGTGATTAAGCATTTCAGGATAGAAATGTTCGATATATTTTACCCAGCCAGGCGAACAACTCGTTAATTGCGGCAGAGCAATAGACTCGTCTTTCTCTACCAGCGCTTTATATAAACGAAGAATCAGTTCAGTACCTTCTTCTATAATTGTAAGGTCAGCGGTGAAATTCGTGTCGAATACTTTATCAAAGCCGCATTTGCGAAGCGCAGTATTCAACTCGAACGTCAAAGCTGTTCCGGCTTCCAGTCCAAAACATTCCCCGACAGCCGCTCTTGGCGCAGGCGCAGTTTGAATAACAACATGTTTTTTCGGGTCTTCAATCGCATCCCAAATATCATCAGTCGAATCTTTCGCGCGCAGTGCGCCAGTAGGACAACGGTTAATACACTGGCCGCAATTTATACATATTACACCTGCCATTGGTTTATCCGCAAAAGCAACTACACATGACTTATCGCTTCGATTAGCAATTTCCAGAACACCAACATCCTGCATATCCATACATGTACGAACACAGCGGCGGCAAAGAATGCACTTATTCCTATCACGAACAATACTGTAACTCGATTTGTCAATTTCATATATAGGTTTTTCAAG